>JAYKJI010000062.1:0-8856 GCA_035285405.1 Snowella sp.
CGATAGTCTATCAATAAATACAAAAAAAGCAAGCCCTATCCCAGGGTCAATTACCACAAAGCTAGTAGGTACAAGGGCTAGAGGCGAATATTAAATTTTGTTACAAGTGCTGATGAGTAGAAAGTGACCTGTTAAAAAACACAGAAGAAAGGGACAGAGAAACAGCGATCGCCCCTTACCAATAAACATAAACAGCGATCGCCTCTCTCCCTTCAGGTAGAAAAAAGAGATCGCCGATAAATGATTATCTAAATTTTTAATTATTTTGATTAGCTACAAACTGATTGACCAAAGCAATATCAATATCTAATTCTTCAGCAATTTCCGCGATCGATAACCCTAATTTTTTAAGTAGAGGGATTGTTTTAAGCTTACCTTGCTGAAGACCTTGCTGAAGACCTTGCTGAAGACCTTGCTGAAGACCTTCCTGAAGACCTTCCTGACGACCCTCTAGACGACCCTCTTGTAAAATTTCCTGATAGAAAGCTGATTCTTTCATCATGTCACTCCTTAAAATCGTTTTGATCATTTCCGGTTCCATCACTAATCCTGCAAATACTGCTGTTGCAGCCATAAGATTAGTCCTCACCCGTTGATTTTCTATTGTATCCAATCTCTTCGCAACCTCCCACAGTCGTCTTTTTGGCTCCTGATTTTGGGTTAATATCGCCAACGGCAATAAGCCTGGATTGGTCAAAAATAACTCAGAAGACTGTTCCCAAAGACGAACGACTCGATACGTATGGGTTGTTTCTCCTAGTTGAAAGCTATCTTGATAAACCAAGGCCGATTTAGTTGGTTTCAAATAAATAACCACTTGGTGCATGGTTTTAAGCGGAAAACGACGATAAACCCTGACGCGATAATCTAACATCCGAAAACCCATTGTTTCATCAGGTTCCGTCTGAAATTCCAGATGTAACACCAAATCTTCCGATTGTTCGAGGATGAGGGAATCAGCACGAATTGGTTCTAAAGATAATTCTGTGGGACTCAGTTTGGTCAGGGTAACGGGACGACCAAGCAACCAAGTAGCATAATCTTCAGAAAAGTTTTCGGCTAGGAATTTGCAGGCGTTGTCAAACATGGATAAATTTTAACATTTTCAGCGATCGCCGATTAGTGAATAGTTGATAGTAAGCCGATTAGTGAATAGTTGACAGTAAATAGTTGATAATTACCTATTCAAAGAAAATATCTACCCATCTCCCCAGTCCTAACTCCAATCCTGTTCTTCCTCACTTTTTCGCGGTTTATAGGCCTGACCTGTGGCGTAAAGCTGACGAGTTTGTGCAAAGAGTTGCTCCTCTGTTAGTTGCCATTGCTGCATAATGTAGTCTAAATCCCGTTGAGTAGCCCTTGCCCCTGGAAAGTTTTTATAGCGAATACGTAGGCGGGCCAAATCAGCTAAATTCAAAGGTTCCGGGGAAGACTGAAGCAAACGATCAATGACTTCGCGATCGCGTTTTTCTTGAGGATGTTTCTGGTCAGTACTAGCCATGCTGATGTTTTAAACTGAAGACTGATGGGTTAGGGACTTTCCTAGTCGTATTGATATTTAATTGTGAGCTTAATCATGACTTTTCTGCAAGCGACCCAAACCTGGACTTGGCAAGGCTTTCCTATTACCTACCAACAATCGGGTGAAAAAGGGCCAGCGATCGTTTGTGTACATGGCTTTGGAGCCTCCTGGGGTCATTGGCGCAAAAATTTACCCGTTTTAGGCTCGCAATTTCGCTGTTATGCCCTGGATTTAATTGGCTTTGGTGGCTCGGCCAAACCGAAACCAGGAGCAGAAATCGATTATACCTTTGCTATTTGGAGTCAATTAGTCGCAGATTTTAGTCGAGAGGTGGTAGGCTGTCCGGTTTTTCTGGTGGGCAATTCCATTGGTTGTGTCGTCATTATGCAAACGGCGGTGGATTATCCTGAACAGGTGTTAGGGATTGCGGCCCTGAATTGTTCTCTGCGTTTACTCCATGATCGTAAGCGATCGCAGTTGCCCTGGTATCGACAAATAGGAGCGACCTGGTTACAAAAGGTTTTAAATAATGCGGCGATCGGTCGTTTCTTTTTTCAGCAAATTGCCAACCCCAAGACAGTACGAAAGATCTTGTTACAAGCCTATGCCAATCCTGACGCTGTCACCGACGAATTGGTTGAAATATTGATCAAACCCGCTTTAGATAAAGGGGCTGCTGAGGTTTTTCTTGCTTTTACCAACTACTCCCAAGGCCCTTTACCAGAAGATTTATTGCCGCTTTTGTCCTGTCCGCTCATTTTCCTTTGGGGTGAAAAAGATCCCTGGGAATCTATCCATTTAGGTAGAGAATTAGCCCATTACCCAAGGGTAGAACAATTTATTCCGTTAGTTGGAGTCGGCCATTGTCCCCAGGATGAAGCACCAGAATTAGTCAATCCTATTTTATTAGAATGGATCGCCCAAAAAAGTTCTGCTTAAATTTGATTAAATTTGATTTAAAAAACTATCTTCTAATTCATACCCTAATAATTGGGCCAGGGATTTTAAACGAAAATTGCTCGGTATTCCCTGTACCTTTAACCAATCTGCTAGGGTAAAGATCTTTTGCATCGTAAAAATCTCTAAAGCTTCAGGATTATATTGGATACCTTCCGTGCGATGAAATTGATGGGGAACTAACATTGCAGCATAGCGAGCCAGTTCTCCCGCTTTCCAATCTAATAAAAAGGGAAACCAGGGATAAACCGAGTCTAGCCGTACAAACCAAAGACGAACTTCTGGAATTTCGGATAATTCACGGGGATCGGTTTCTTCTCTGGGAAAATTGATCTGGAACTGTATCTGGTTCTCTTGCTCAAGGATGATCTTGGTAGAATGCCATTGGTCTATAAGCATGGTGACAGGGGATAAATCCAACGTCTGTAGAGTGTTAACATCCAGCGCGATCGCAATCATAAAATTTAAAACGGATTGAACAAGATTGACAAGCAAAAATCAAAGATTGACAGAATTACAAAATCAACTGATGTTTAAGGGCGAAACTGGCTAATTCTACCCGATTATGGGTATCTGTTTTTCTCAATAGATTACTAACATATTTTTCTACGGTTTTAGGACTCAAATGCAAGGCTTCACCGATCGCAACATTAGACAGTCCCGTGGCCAGTAAATTTAGTACTTCCGACTCTCTTGTCGTTAGGGAGAAGGATTGTAGATAGGCATTGATTGATACTTGGGCCGCTTCCTGAATCTGGGCAGAAGGGGAAACATCACGGGGATAAAACTGTAACTCATGGTGGATCATCTGCGATCGCTCTAGTAGATTACGAACAATGGCCAATAACTCTGCCAGCGTAAAAGGCTTAGGAAGATAGACATCACATCCCACCTCATAGCCTTGAATCCGACTTTCTGAATCATTTAATTCCGTCAGCAAAATAACGGGTAATAGGCGAAATTCAGGCAATTGTCGCAGTTCAGACAGCAGACGATAACCATTTTTTTGAGGCATCTTAATATCACAAATCAGCAGATGGGGATGGTGGAGCATCATTAAGCGCATCGCCTCCACCCCATTTCCCGCCGTTAGGACAGCATAGCCTTGGCTTTCTAAATAATCTTTAACGAGCGAACAAATGCTGGGATCATCATCAACCATTAAGAGTGGCAAGTGCATAACTCTTCCTCAAAGAAGCTCGCTTTTCTAGACTATCACCCCTAGGGGCGGACATTTTGTTAATTAAGTACTTTTTTGACAAGGATAGACGGGGGGGAGAGTTAAGATGGGAAGTAGGGTCAAAACTCTTAGGATAAGGATTAGACATTAAAGATGTTACAAACTCCTGCTATTCGCTTACCCGTTAATTTACAAGTTACTCAAGCGCAATTTAAAGCGATCGTTGCGGCTAATCGAGATTTAAAGCTAGAAAAAACAGCTAAGGGAGAAATTCTAGTCATGTCACCAACGGGGGGAAATACAGGACGACGGAATTTTAATCTGGCCGGTCAACTGTATCTCTGGAATCAACGCTATCAACTAGGGGTTGCTTTTGACTCCTCGACGGCCTTCTGTTTACCGAATGGTGCAACGAGATCGCCAGATGTGGCTTGGATTAATCAAGAAAAATGGAATGGTTTAACAACGGCAGAAAAGGATGATTTTTTGCCACTTTGTCCAGATTTTGTGATTGAATTACGGTCAAAAACCGATAGTCTTAAGACATTGCAAGAAAAAATGCAGGAATATTTGGAGAACGGTTTAAAGTTAGGTTGGTTAATTAATCCTCAAAATCAACAAGTTGAGATTTATCGTTGTTATCGTGCGGTGGAAATATTACAACAGCCAACGACTTTATGGGGAGAAGAAATTCTGCCAGATTTTGAGTTGGATTTAACCTCAATTTTCTAGACTCTTTTATTCTCCAGTCCAAAGGGCAATCTAGGCCGATGAAATTTTTGTTATCTTGACCAATACAAATAGGCTGCATAGGCTAGGGTGACAACTCCCGTTAGAATGGCCGCTTCATCGGCTTCAAATTGGGGATGGTGCAAGGGATAATTGGGTCGAGCCTCAAAGCCAACCCCCAGACGAAACATCGCACCAGGGGTTTGTTCTAGATACATCGAGAAGTCTTCGGCTCCCAATGATGGCTCGGTAATAATCTGGACGCGATCGCTGCCCCAGGCGGCTCGACCGGCTTCTTCTAACAACTTGCTCAAACAGGGATCATTGTGAACACAGGGAACACCACGACGATAATTCACCTGATATTTCGCGCCATAGGTCTGGCAAATATTCGAGACGATATCTTCAATCCACTGGGGAAGATTAGCATAGGTTTCAGGATGCAGCGATCGCACTGTCCCAGTCATTTGCACCTGATCGGCAATCACATTGGCAGCCCGGCCACCTTGAATTTTACCGATGGTCAGCACCAGGGGACGCAAAGGGTTTTGGGTGCGACTAATAGCCTGTTGTAAAGAAGTAATCACTTGGGCCGCAATCCAGATGGCATCGATCGCTTCATGGGGTCTAGCACCGTGACCCGATTCCCCCTGAATAATAATTTCCAGATCATCCGCCGCCGCCGTCAAGGCTCCATAACGAATGCCCAGGGATTGGGCTGGAATAGACGGAAAAACATGAACGCCTAAAATGGCATTAACGCCCTGCATGGCTCCATCTTGAACCATCCAATTGGCCCCTTGGGCAATTTCTTCAGCCGGTTGAAAGAGAAAACGTACATTACCAGGTAAAGGCTCACTTAGGCGAGATAAAACCATCGCCGTTCCTAATCCCAAGGTAGTGTGAATATCATGACCACAGGCGTGCATCACCCCAGGATAACGGGAAGCAAAATCAAGCTTGGTTTCTTCTTGAATTGGCAGTGCGTCCATATCGGTGCGAATGGCTAATAGACGCGGATCGTCTCCTTTTCCGAGCAACTCTGCCAACAATCCAGTTTTGCCCACCGACTCTTTTACGTGCAGGCCA
Source organism: Snowella sp. (assembly GCA_035285405.1). Taxonomy (GTDB): domain Bacteria; phylum Cyanobacteriota; class Cyanobacteriia; order Cyanobacteriales; family Microcystaceae; genus Woronichinia. The sequence continues at coordinate 5,478 of JAYKJI010000062.1, forward strand.
CAGGAAGATAAGACCCCAGCCGTATAGATGGCGGTTTGATGTTCCAGACCACTCAATTCAGGATGGGCATGGAGATGGCGACGGATTTCTACTAAACGCGGTAAAAAAGTTTCAGCCAGACTTTTAATTTCGGCAAGCATTCGGTTATTTGATGAGCAGGGAATAAAAAGGAAGTTAAGGTTGTATCCTAACAGAAATTGAAAAATTAATTGAGTTTTTCAGACTAGGTAAAACGGCGACGAAAACGGGAGTCATGGTTAGAACCTTTACGACGATTACAGGCTTGACAGAGGGTTTGTAGGTTACTCAAATCATTACTGCCACCCTGGGCCAGCGCAATAATATGATCCACTTGCAAACTCACTTCTCCCTGTTGCCGACCACAACTTTGACATTGATAGCGATCGCGTTGAAAAACGTAGTCTCGAACGGAGTCTGGAATTTTAATACGAGGCGTTTTTGTCATGATTTGTTGATTAAAGTAGGGACTAAATATATCTACTTTATAAGTTTTGTGAAAAGTAGGGCCGAATCCCCAGGGCAAAAGCCTAAACTTGTATTATAAAAGAGGAACTTTTTTGAGGTTTGTATGACAGAAATCGCACCCCAATGCCAACATCTGCGCGAACAGGTAAACCAATTAATTGCCTTGTTACGTCAGGAATCAACCCTGAGAAGCCAACAGGACACCAGTGTCATTGAAACGACCCTCGGTAAAGTCTTGTCGCCCAATTTCGAGATTGTTTTTGCCGGAGCCTTTAGTGCGGGCAAGTCGATGTTAATTAACGCGCTGTTGGAACGGGAATTACTCTACAGTGCTGAGGGTCATGCCACCGGCACGGAATGTCATATTGAGTATGCAGAACCGAACCAAGAAAAAGTCGTATTAACTTTTCTGAGTGAGCTAGAAATTCGAGAACAGGCTGCGGCTCTTTGTCAACGATTGCAGCTAAAAGGCGAGTTCAATATTAATCAACACGATGCCGTTGAGCTTTTAAAACAATCCTGTCAACGTATTATCACCGAAGAAGGGGGCAAGGTCAAAACCGAGCGAGCCAAACAAGCGAATGCTTTACTGATGCTATTGGATGGTTATATCCACAATCGAGAACGGATTCAGACGGTGCAGAATAGCATTTATTCAATGGATCAATTGAATTTTTCTAACCTTTCCGAGGCAGCCAGTTATGCCAGGCAGGGGATTAATAGTGCGGTCTTAAAGCGTTTAGATTATCATTGTTATCATTCTTTGCTCAAAGATGGCAATGTTTTAGTGGATTTGCCAGGCATTGATGCCCCAGTTCAAAAAGATAAGGAATTGGCCTATCGCAAAATTGAAGATCCGAATACTTCTGCTGTGGTTTGTGTGTTAAAAGCTGCCGCCGCCGGAGATTTGGCCACCGAAGAAACGGAACTCTTAGAACGCATTCGCAATAATCCAGGCATTCGCAATCGGGTTTTCTATGTGTTTAATCGCATTGATGAAACCTGGTATGCGGCTCAATTACGACAACGTTTAGATGCCTTAATTCAGACGGAGTTTCGGGATAATTCACGCCTTTATAAAACCAGTGGTTTACTGGGCTTTTATGGCAGTCAAATTAAAAATACTTCCAGCCGCGATCGCTTTGGCTTAGATTCCATTTTTGCCGAGAGTGTGAAAGGGTTAGGAGGAGAAGAAGAAACGCCCCAATTTGTCAGTGAGTTTAATAATTATTGTGCTAACTCAGGAAAATTGCTGACAACGCAACTGCGGGTATCTGTTAATGGCTATGAAACCTCTAACGAGAACTATGTCCGTATTTTAGGTGAGTGGGGTAAGCCCTTAATTGAGCAATTAATTAATGATAGTGGCATTGAATCTTTCCGCAGTGCGATTAGCCTTTATTTGACGGAAGAAAAGTATCCCGAACTGTTTGCGAATTTAGCGAATGATCTACAACCATTGTGCATTGTTTTACGACAATTTTATCTAGAGGAGTATCGTAAATTAGATAGCCAACCCCGTGAAATTGAGGCAATGAAGGCTCAGGAACTTACGGCCCTTAATCAAACCATGCAGGAGTTGGGGGTTGCTTTTCAGACCTTTATTGCTGAACAGGTTAATGATGTTGTCACTAATGAAGATAAAGCGTTTGATGAGGATTTTCTTCGTCTTAAGGCTCGTCTGTTAACTCGTTTACAGGAATTGATCACCACTTTTTCGGTTAAAAATGCCCACAGCCGTGCGACCCGCAGCCATGAACGAAATGCCACTGCGCCCTTAATTGCGATTCTAGTTGAGGCATTGTATTATCTTGCCAATGAATTAGAAGATACGCTGGTAGATAGTGTGGAAAGTATGATGAAGGATTTCTTTCAACGTCTTTTTGATCGTCTTCATAAGGCCGATTGCTATCATCAAGTTTATCGTTTGTTGGGCAATGATGCGGGCATTGAGCTTTGTTTAAAACAAGTTAAGGAGGATGTTACTAAGGTATTAGTTGGCGCAGCCCGGACAGAATGCGATCGCTATGTGTTAGAAAGTCCTCGTTTTTATGATGAGGGAACTTTTTCGATCTACCATTTCCGTCAAACGTTACAACAAACTTCTCAAGGTTACGATATTCAGGCGATCGTGGAAGCAGAACCAGCGATTAAGCAGTTATTAAAGTTAGATTTTGAACAAAAGGTGTTTGCCACCGTTCGCAAAAATTTCCGCCAAACGATCAACAATGCCCTGAAAACGCATCTCTTGCCCAAGGCAGCCGAGCAAGCTGCAACGATTTTAAATCAGTATGATGTGGCACGCTCTTATTTGGAAAAAACGTTGGAACAGGAGGCTGAGGAAAAGATTGCCCGTAATTCTCGACTCCAGACAGAGATTCAACAAAAAATCGATCTCTATCAGCAAAGTATTGAGGGCATTAATGATTGTTTAAAGGCGATGCAAATTGCCGATCAGTTACCGCTTATCACCAATACTGATACAATGTCTTCGGGGCCAGAAGTGACAGATGCGGAGTTTGTAGAAATCAAAGAAGAAGTCAACTCAGATTGGGATGGTTACTCAATGGAAGAAAGTTTTTGAAAGATCAAAATTTTAATGTTTGGTTAATCTTTGTCTTCGCTTTTTTCGGTACAATAAAGCTTAGGGGTATTGCTCTTGTACAGTGATGCTCTTAAGCTATTCTAATGAAATTTGTGAAGTATTCAAGATCTCCAATAATTTTTACTTTTTTTGAGGTAACATTATGAAAATTGAACCTAACGATCTGCTAGGGAGACAAGAAGGGTTAAAAGTCTTGTGTGGCAAAGACTACAGCAAAAAGAAAAAAGACAAGATACTCTGTAAAACAGTACAATGCTCCTCAAAAAGAACATGATAACAAAAGAATAT
>JAYKJI010000063.1:0-4947 GCA_035285405.1 Snowella sp.
GCGCTCAGGGACGTTCTGTTTTGGAATTTTTCCGCGAAGCTTTAGCTTCTGTTGACGAAAATAACATTATTTCTCTTGTTCCTGCTCCTGATTCTTTTGTCAACCTGTTCACCTGAATTCTTACGATGACGTTTAACAATGGCTTGAATTGATTTTCTTTGAAAGAAGCTCTCAAATACCGTATCTTTAATAGCTAAATAAATGTCATAATGTTTTTGAGATAAATCTAAAACATCACGATATACCATATCTTGATATTGTCCCAATGCCAATTCAAAATCTCTCATCGGAGAAGGATTAACAAAACTTTTAATTTCAACAACAATGGTACGATTATTTTGTTCAGCTAATAACGTTTTTTCTGCAAGTATATCAGCATAAAGTTGGGCATCTTCATATTGTAAAAAATAAGAATCAGCCAAAATCCTCCAGCCATCCTTGATCAAAGCATTCTTAACTGTATCGTGGTAAATATCTTTTGCGGGCATTCTCCTCCTTATTCTAGTTAAAGGTGAGCCATAAAGACCGACCTAAATCAATTTTAGCTCAAAAATCCTCATAAGAGTTACTGGTCTTTGGACAAATTTCAAAAGCTAATTGTGAACCGTAAAAACAAACATTAAACTCCCTAAAAAAATTGACTTGTCCTAAAATCAAAGGTACATCATTGGACTCAGCTTAGGCAAAAGCTAAACGAACAGGTGAAAAATCACCAATAATTCCTGAAACAACCAATCCCCTTGCTTCGATGGGCTGAAGATTACCGGACAAAGGAATAGAAACTGTTTGATTGTTCCAAACTGCTTCCAATTGTAAACCCAAATCATAGGGCAAAACATTGATCGTTGCTCCCGTATCTAACAAGCCCATTGACTCCAGGTAAATACCTCCATAACTCAGCGTAATTGGCATATAGGGAACATAATTTTCTTGACCTAAATCATTAACTTTCTTAACAAAAGGAAATCGTTCAGAATTTCTCATTATCCAATTTATCTGCTTCTAAAAGATAGGTTAATTTTGCGATCGCATCATAATCATTACAAGGTTGCCAAATTTTAGTAACCACATCTAAATTAACTTCTTGGGCAACTTCTCCAGTAAGAATCTTCTCGTGCATTTCTATTCGAGGAGCATCTTTTAAACTGGATAAAGACTCAATAAAGCTTAAAACACTACTAACCTTATCTTCAGATAAAGAATTTATTTTTTCTAATAACTGTTGTTTTTCTCCTAAATTTACACTCATCATTAAATTTCCTCATTTTAATCATTAAAAACAAAACTAATAAAGGTGAGCCATTAAGACCCACCTAAACCAATTTTAACTCAAAACTCCTGCTGGAATCCCCAAAATATCCTCAATCTTGGGCATATCCTCGATCGCAATTACACGGCCCTCATCTTCAAAACCCGCAATCTGATCAAAGTTGAGATAACGGTATAAATCCTCCGCAAAAGGATCAACTTTTTCTTGAACGATCGCCATATATTCTTCGACCGTTGGAATTTTACCGAGTAAGGCACAAACCGCCCCCAATTCTGCCGAACCAAGATAGACTCGCGCTCCTTTCCCCATACGATTATTAAAATTACGGGTAGAGGTGGAAAACACCGTTGCATTGTCTTCCACACGGGCTTGATTTCCCATACAAAGAGAACAACCAGGCATCTCTGTGCGAGCTTGGGCCGCCTCAAAAATTTCGTAAATTCCTTCCTTCCGTAATTGCTGTTCATCCATGCGAGTGGGAGGACAAATCCAAAGCCGAACTTTCACCGTTCCCGCCCCTTCTAAAATCTTCGCCGCCGCCCGATAATGACCAATATTCGTCATACAAGAACCGATAAAGACCTCATCAATTTTGTCCCCCGCACATTCCGACATTAACTTAATATTATCGGGGTCATTGGGAGCCGCCACAATTGGTTCTTTAATCTCGTTCAAATTGACTTCAATCGTGTCAACATATTCCGCATCAGGATCAGCAGACATTAACTGAGGATTTGCCAACCATTGCTCCATTTTCACCACCCGACGCAGAATGGTACGAGCATTCTGATAACCCCGCGCTGCCATATTTTTCAATAGAGCCACATTGGAGCGCAGATATTCGGCAACAGTTTCTTCACTGAGTTTAATCGTCGAACCTGCACAGGAGCGTTCTGCCGTCGCATCGGTCAATTCAAAGGCTTGTTCTACTTTAAGATCAGGTAAACCTTCCATTTCCATCACCCGACCATTGAAAACATTAACCTTATTTTCCTTGCCATAGGTTAATTTCCCTTGCTGCATAGCGACCCAGGGAATGGCATTGACAATATCGCGCAGGGTAACGCCTGGCTGTAATTCTCCCGTAAAGCGGACTAAAACCGATTCAGGCATATCCAATGGCATCACTCCCAAGGCGGCGGCAAAAGCAACTAAACCCGAACCTGCTGGAAAAGAAATCCCCAGGGGGAAACGCGTATGGGAATCGCCGCCTGTACCAACGGTATCGGGTAACAGCATCCGATTCAGCCAGGAGTGAATAATGCCATCCCCAGGCCGCAAAGCCACACCGCCACGAGTAGAGAAAAAGTCGGGTAATTCTTTATGGGTGGTAATATCCACTGGTTTGGGATAGGCGGCGGTATGACAGAAACTTTGCATCGTTAAATCTGCACTAAACCCTAAGCATGCCAATTCCTTCAACTCATCGCGGGTCATGGGGCCAGTGGTATCTTGAGAGCCAACGGTGGTCATAATCGGTTCGCAGGATGTACCAGGACGAACCCCAGGAAGACCGCAAGCCTTACCGACCATTTTTTGCGCCAGAGTAAAGCCAGGAATCCCCCCGCTTTCAGCACCCCCCTTATTAAGGGGGGCAGGGGGGATCGACCGTACAAATAAATCACTGGGGGTCAAACCTAACGCTTCACGGGTTTTATCGGTTAAACTGCGTCCAATTAAGAGGGGAATACGACCGCCAGCGCGGACTTCATCGAGGATAGTATCGGGTTTGAGGGTAAAACTAGAAACCACGTCTCCCGCTTCATTTTTGATCACGCCTTCGTAGGGATAGATAGTGATTACGTCCCCTGTATTCAGTTTGGAAACATCACATTCAATCGGTAACGCGCCCGAATCTTCGGCAGTATTAAAGAAAATGGGGGCAATTTTTCCACCCAGAATATAACCGCCTGATCGCTTGTTGGGAACAAAGGGAATATCCTCGCCAATATGCCAGAGTACGGAGTTGATAGCTGATTTACGGGAAGAACCTGTACCAACCACATCGCCCACATAGGCAACGGGATGGCCTTTTTGTTTAAGTTCGGCAATGACTTCTAAACTGCCAGGTAAACGACTTTCCAGCATCGCCAAAGCATGAAGGGGAATATCGGGGCGGGTGGTGGCATGGGTCGCGGGAGAAAGATCGTCGGTGTTGGTTTCTCCTGGTACTTTAAACACCGTGACGGTAATACTTTCGGCTAATTTCGGCTTACTGATAAACCAAGCCGCATTGGCCCAGGCATCAATGACCTGTTTGGCGTAGGGATTGGTTTCCGACAGTTCTAAAACTTCGTTAAAAGCATCAAAGACTAAGAGCGTTTTGCTGAGGGCAGTCACCGCAGTGGCAGCGATATTGACATCTCGTGATTTAAGCAATTCAATCAAAGAATGGACGTTGTACCCGCCGATCATTGTCCCCAACAGACTCACTGCCCCTTGAGCCGAGATCACTGGACAACTGATTTCACCTTTGGCCACTGCCGTTAAAAAGCCCGCTTTGACATAGGCCGCTTCATCTACCCCAGGCGGAACCCTGTCTCGTAGGAGTCCTAATAATTCTCCTTTTTGGTCTTCAGGGGGATTTTTGAGCAGTTCGCAGAGTTGAGAGGTCTGGGTTGCATTGAGGGGTAGGGGAGGAATGCCAAGGTTTGCGCGATCGGCGACTTGTTGATGATAGTCAGCTAACATAGGAGTCTTCTTGATAGTGAATGACGGCTATTTTATTGTAAAGGGTCTGTTAAAGCGATCGCTGTAAGGAAATTGACGAGAAAAGCGATTCATCAAAAAAGTTTCTGAATGGGTTCTATCTCTTGCCATTTAGTACTATAATAATTGTTGTAAAAATCACATTTCAGAAAAATGCTAAGGTATAGTAACGGTTACTGGAGCTTTGTTGATGAACTAGAGCTTGAGAGTTTTGTTTGGAATCATTTATCGGAAATTTTCAATCTAACTCCTTTAGAGCGTCAATTTAATATCAAGGGACAGATTTGTGATATTTTAGCACTCACTAATGAAAACCAATTAGTTATTATTGAGCTTAAAAACGTAACAGATCGTTATGTTATAAACCAGTTAACTCGTTATCATGATGTTGTAATACAAGAAAAGCCCTTCTCAGAAAAAATTGATTATAAAAAAGAGGTCTTGTTATACGCAGTATGTGCATCTTTCCATGAACACAACTTAGTAGATGTCAAATATAATAGGCTAAATTTTAATCTCTATGAAGCTGTGGTTGTTAAAAAAGAATCAGAGTTCAGATTTATTGCTTATGATATTCAAGACAAAAAAATAAAAGGAGAAATGACAATTCCTTATCAAGAGCCAATCAAACAAGAAATCCTCGCAGAAGATTTTGCGACCGTCAATCCATTACTTACTAAATGGCTAAATTTTTTGTCAGAGGAAGAGAAAATTAATGTCCTTAAAATTCGTCAAAAATTTTTAAATTTTGATGAAAGAATTGAAGAAGTAGAACAAAATAAAAACATTGTTTATGGTAATCAGTATGGCAAAGAAAAAGTTAGAAGTTTTGCTGAGTTTAAGTTTGATGCTCGTTCTAAAAAAATTCTCGTTTTTCTTTGGCTAAGGGATTGGTGCTTAAAAAATCCTCCTTTGCTACGATATCAAATACATACCGTAAATAATTAGGGCTTGCTGAAAAAAGCTGA
>JAYKJI010000064.1:0-4735 GCA_035285405.1 Snowella sp.
TCGCTACCCGTGAAATTGGGAGACTATACGAAACAGAAGCCGTTATCCATAATTATGCTCTAGCCTATATTTTAGGTTTTGTGGATAATGCTCGTTTTAACACGACTGTCGCCGAAGCTGATGCTTATACTTACTTTTGTGCTGAACAAATTCCCAAATATGAACAACATTTAATGCCTTTAAATGCACAGGGAATTTATATTACTCCAGCCAGGGCAAAACGTCACACCTCAGTTTTAAATACCTGGAAATATGCAGATAATCATTACCATGTGGAAATGAAGCCCACATCTAAAAATATTCCCAGTTTTGGCCGAACTAAGGAAATTGCTCCAGAGAGTCAGTTTGAATTTTTTGTGATTTCCAAGTCGTCGTTAACTTTTCCCCATTGGGTACGCATGGGAAAATGGGCATCTAAGGCTGAGCTACAGACGGAAATTCTTCAGATTGTTCAACAGCATCGAGAACAGGAATTTATCTTTTCCGGGGTCTTGAATCCATTGGACACCATGAGTAATAACCAAGTGCTAAGCTTTGACACCATCAATATGCCCCCCGTAAGTCTAATTCAGAATGTTCGTTTAATTGGGGATTTTTATACCATTGAAGGACAGCCTGAATTCAAGATTCCCTGTAATCTTAAATATTGTTTTTAAATTTTTATTTATCAAAAAAAATTATGAATGTCCAAGAAATTTTGCGTGAGGCTCAAGCTTTACCAACCCAAGAACAAATTCAACTTGCCGCCCAAATTTTACAGTCAGTGCAGAAAAAAATGAATATTTCTATGGAAGAAAAAAAGCCCAGGGTTCCTGGTTTGCATCGCAATCACTATATTGTATCTGATGATTTTGATGAGTCTTTATCTGATGATTTTTGGATGGGAGAAGCATGAAACTTTTACTAGATACTCATACGTTTATCTGGTGGGATAGTAATCCTGAAAAGCTATCTCAAACGGCTCTTAGTTTACTTTCTAACTCTGACTATAACCTTTTTTTAAGCTTGGCTAGTGTTTGGGAAATGCAGATCAAGATCCAGCTAGGAAAGTTGCAAATTAGAACAGAATTAGAAACTCTCATTGTGGAGCAGGTATCAGAAAATAATTTGGGGCTATTAAACATTGATTTGTCTCATATTTTAACCCTCGCTCACCTAGAGAATCATCATAGAGATCCCTTTGATCGGCTACTCATTGCACAGGCACGCATAGAAAAAATGATGTTAGTCAGTTGTGATCCAATTTTTAAAGCTTATGATTGTCATGTTGTTTGGTGACTTATGCCCTACAGTTTAGTGATTAATTTTGTCCCCCGATCGCCGATTCCTGTTGCCCATCTGAGTGGTCGCTATCTCCATGCGTTATTCCTCGATTTGGTTAGTTCTGTTGATAAAGATCTGGGGTCTAGTTTGCATCAACAGCAAACGGAAAAGTCTTTTACCCTCAGTCCAGTACAGTTAAGGCTCAATCGTAAGCTAATGCAATGGAGTTATCGACAGGCGATCGCCGCTGGAACGCCTTGTTGGTGGCGAATTACGTTATTGGATGACACGTTATTTGGCAAATTAGCTGGACTTTGGCTGAATATGAATCGCAATCAAGACTGGCAGTTAGGGGGCACACCCCTCGATTTAGTGAGCATTTTGTCGAATCCTCAACCCCAACAGCCTTGGGCAAATTATATTTCCTATGAAAAACTTTATGATCAGGCTCTTGACGGCAGTGACAGCGGTAATGCTCAACAAGCACGAAAAATTAACTTTACGTTTTGTACTCCTACTGCCTTTCGGATAACCCAATTTGATTCAGCATTACCGGATCGGGATTCTGTGTTTCGGAGTTTGTTAAAGCGTTGGAATCGCTATAGTGGTAATCCATTCAACGATACAATTTTTGATGGTGTTTATCCGAGCTTTTTTGATATCAAAACAGAAATGGTTAATGATAAGCGCAGTAAGTTTATTGGCTGTGTAGGAGATATTAGTTTTAGTCTTTTGGGTGAAATTGATCCTCAAACAATTAAGCAAATTAACACATTAGCTAATTATGCTTTTTATGCTGGTGTAGGACGCAAAACACCAATGGGCATGGGACAGGTTTCAGTTAACAACTATGGATGATTATTTACCTCTTGCTTACCTAAATGCCTGGGAATATTGCCACCGGCGCTTTTACCTAGAGTATGTTCTGGGTGAAATGGAAATTAATGAGCATATTATCCGAGGCAACCATCTTCATCGCCATATTAATGAAGCGGGAACGTCTATTGAGGAAAAGACACGAATTCATCGCCAACAGTGGGTATGGAGCGATCGCCTCAAGGTTAAAGGAATTATTGATGCGGTGGAAGTAACCGATGGGGTGTTGATTCCTTTGGAATACAAAAAAGGCAAAATGGGTAAGCATTTAAACGATCATTTTCAATTGTGTGCGGCGGCTCTTTGTTTAGAGGAAAAAACAGGAAAATTGATTACCTATGGTGAGATTTTTTATTATGGCAATCGTCGCCGGGAACAGGTGGAATTTACCGAAAATTTGCGAAGGAAAACAGAGTATGCAATCTTTGCTGCTCATTCAGCAGTATCAGGACAAATTCCAGTTCCCATTACGAATCAAAAAAAATGTACGGATTGTAGTTTGAAACCTCTTTGTCTTCCTAAAGAAATTAAAAAACTTACCAAAATTATTTAGTTATGTCTACACTTTATCTCACTCAACCTGATGCTGTGTTAAGCAAGAAGCATGAAGCGTTTCATGTGGCTCTTAAACAAGAGGATGGTAGCTGGAAAAAACAGCCTATTCCGGCCCAAACCCTTGAAGATATTGTTTTATTAGGTTATCCCAGCGTGACAGGGGAGGCTTTAGGCTATGCGTTGGAACTGGGTTTACCTGTGCATTATTTGACCCAATTTGGTAAATATGTTGGCTCGGTTTTACCGAGTGAGTCCCGCAATGGGCAATTACGTCTGGCTCAATTTCGTGCCCATGAAGACCCGATTCAGCGGTTGGATATTGTTAAAACTTTTGTCAAGGGGAAAGTGCATAATCAATACAATTTACTCTACCGTCGGGGACAAACGGAGAATCCTTTGAAGGGTCGGGAAAAATTAGTGTTGCGACAACAAACTTTGGAGGAGGTGAGAGGGGTTGAGGGTTTAGCGGCGCGGGAATATTTTGCCTGTTGGCAAGAAATGTTGGGGGATGGGTGGCAATTTACGGGTCGGTTCCGGCGTCCTCCGACCGATCCGGTGAATGCATTGCTGAGTTTTGGCTACGGATTGTTGCGGACTCAGGTAACGGCGGCGGTTCATGTGGCGGGGCTTGATCCTTATATTGGTTTTTTACATGAAACGACGAGGGGACAACCGGCGATGGTGTTGGATTTAATGGAGGAGTTCCGTGCTTTGGTGGCGGATAGTGTGGTGTTGACGGTGTTGAAACAAAAGGAAATTAAACTTGATGATTTTACGGAAAGTTTGGGGGCATTTCGCTTAACGGATAGTGCGAGTAAAACTTTTTTGGGCGCGTTTGATCGCAAGCTATCCAGTGAGTTTAAGCACCCTATTTTTAACTATAAATGCACGTACCGGCGGGCGATCGAGCTTCAGGCACGGTTGTTGGCCAGGCATTTGCAGGAGGGTGTGGTTTATGAACCGCTGGTGATAAGGTGACAGGTATCAGATTTCAGGTTCCCAATTTTGTACAATGTTTGAAAAAGTTTTGGAGACTTAATTATGGGTGAATATGAAGATTATGAGCGCCAAGTTAAGGAAATTCGAGAGCAAAATGAGTCTGTTTTGCAAGATTTTAAGGTTTGGCTGACTCAGAAGGGATTAGCATCGAAAACGATTGGGCAACATTACAGTAATATTGATTTTTATATTAATCATTTTCTTGTGTACGAAATGCCAAAACTCCCTGCGGAGGGTGTTGATGAGATTAGTTACTTTTTGGGTTACTGGTTTATTCGTAAGGCGATGTGGTCTTCTGCCAATAGTATTAAGTCTAATGTAGCTAGTTTGAAGAAGTTCTATAGTTTTTTGCAAGAGCGAGGGGAGGTGAGCGGGGAAGAGATTCAGGAACTCAAAGAAACGATTAGGGAGGAATTGCCGGACTGGCTTAAAAAAGCGCATTGACGAATAATTTGAGTAATGTCTGAAATCTGAAGGAAATGCTTTATTTGATTATTTATGATGTTCCTGCGACCAAGCCTGGAAATAAGCGCCGTACTCGCTTGTTTGATTTGTTGTCGGGCTATGGTATGTGGCGACAATTTAGTGTGTTCGAGTGTTTTTTATCGGCTAAACAGTTTGCCAAGTTACAAACGGCAATGGAGAAGTTAATTAAACCTGATGAGGATGCAATTCGTATTTATGTTTTGGATGATAACGCGGTACAGCGAACGATCACTTATGGAACTCCTCAACCAGAACAACCGGGTAGTATCATTATTTAGGTTGGCTTCTGAATCTTGGCGTACCTATAGCGGGGGCATTTTCCCTAGGGGGTTTGCCAAAGTCGCTCAGAACCTTGAAAATTCAATAGTTTTACGCTTTCAATCAGCGTACTATTTTGGGATTTCGACAAATTTTGGAAGGATATTTTGGAAGGTTTGCCAAAGTCTGCTTTCCACTTCTTTCCCCACAAGGGGTCTGGGGGGCGGACTTTCCTTCAACTAATCCCGGCGATCGGGACTGAAACCAGGCAATTCAATTTGAATATTAACATTATCAC
>JAYKJI010000065.1:0-6376 GCA_035285405.1 Snowella sp.
AGCACGAAACACCCGTGGCTTGTTTTTTAGCTTGGCATAAGAGATCATCGTTTCGGCTCCCATTACCATGACAAAGTGCTAATGCTGAACATGATAGGTTATTTCCGATTAAGTCTAATCTCTTCTACTCTCCCCATCTCCCCCCTCTCCCCAGTCTCCTCACTTTCCCCTCCTAATTTCCCTCACTTTCTCACTATAATCTTGCGGACGTAGCTGACGGAAAAAGTGAAAGAGTTGTTTACGAATTTGAGGAGACAAATAGGAGAGCATTAAGCCCAACAGCGATCGCTTTGACCATCCCAAAGAAGCTAGGGAAATTTTTAATAAAGCACGACCTTCCTGAGTTGCTCCCGATTCCAGTAAACGCAGGGCTAAATCTTCTTGAGTTTCAGCAATTTTTTTGAGTCGATGCTGTTCGAGATAGGGGAGCGGAAACTTATAACTTTCTAAACAGGTTAATTTGGCTTCCAAAAAGACTAAGCTTTGCGCCAAACTGCTTTGACCTGTATGAAAACGATATTCCATTAAATATTCTGGTAAAAAATAGCCCACTGCCCCCTGTAATGCCAAACGAATTAAGACATCATAGTCTTCACACATTGTTAAATCAGCACGCATAAAATTAACCATTTGTAAACAAGAATGACGAAAAAGAGTAGAGCCAATTTGCAAACTTTGCTTTAAAAAAGTTTCCTCTAGAAGATCGGCAATTATCCCTTCTTTTAATTGATCCTTGCCCCATTTAATACAATTTTCTTGGGTTGCTTCTAACATTCGCTGATGGTTGGCATTAATAACCCAATGATTCGTACAAACTAAATCAACCTCTGGAAAATTTTCTAAAATAGCAACAGTCTTACTTAAAAAATCGGATGTTAAGGCATCATCATCATCAAATTTAATAAAATAGTCACCCTTTGCAATTTCAAAACCCGATCGCATATTACGACTGCGGCCAATATTTTGAGGATGACGGAGATAATGCAAACGGGGATCTGTCCATTTTTGTATCAATTCTGGGGTAGAATCCGTCGAGCCATCATCACAGATGATTAATTCAAAATCAGTAAAATCTTGATTCAGAACACTTTCCACTGCATAGGTTAAATAATGAGCGCGATTGTAAGTAGGAATGCAAACTGAAACTAAGACCATAAATTTAGTGAATAGTATTTAGTGAATAGTGAATAGTAAGTAGTAAAGAATAGATAAGTGCTTAGGCACAATCATTTACACATACCGATCCTTGTGCAGCAAGGTTTTCAGCTTTATCTAAAGGGTAATTTATTTTGCATGACTACTTAGTTGATCATTAACAATAATTATTCTAAACAATATTTCTTTTCGATAAATTCTAAGAGAGGTTTGACTTTATTGCCAAAATCAAATTCGGCAGAAAAACAAGCCAAGGCATTATTTTGATAGAATTCATAATTGTCTAATATTTTGGCGATCGCGATTTGCATTTCCTGGGGATCCGTGGGATCATTGATTACCTGACCAATCTGATATTTTTCTACAAAAACCTGTAGAGAGGGCAAATTGTTCACTAAAACTGGTTTGCCTTGCTTGAGATATTGGGGTAATTTTCCAGAAGCAAGGGCAATTTGACTGAAATTATTACTTAAATCTTGATAAAATGCTAAACCAATATCGGCTGCTTGATAAATTTCATCCAACTGATTGTAAGGAACAGGCTCTAAGGAAAGAAATAGATTGTGAGTATTGGTCTGACGCAATTTTTGAATATAGGGATCTTCTTGGCGAGGAGAGCGATCATGAAAAACAAGAGTGTATTTGTCCTCAATCTGGTTAAAGGTTTGGGCGAGCGTTTGGGAATAGACGGCATCAGCAATCATACCTGCCTGTAACAAAATATAAGGAAATTGCTGAGTATCTAAGTTAAATTTTTGGCGAAAAAAGTTTTCTGAAATGTTTTTAGAATGATCTGTTTCTGCTAGGGTAGAATTGGGCAGATAAAAAACCTGAGGATGATAATAATCATAAAATTGACAAAATGTTTGAAAACGATCTTGATCCTGAATAATAATTGCTTCAGATTTTTGAGCCGCTAATTTAGCCAAGAAAGTTAAAATACGTGAAATCCCTTGATAATTATTAGGATCATGAAGTTCTAAGGAGAGAAATAAAAATTTTTGCTGAAAAATCAAAAAAAAGAAGAGTGCTGTAATTGCACCATAGAGATCAACGGCAATATTGATAGATTGTTTAGGCTGACTGTTAGATTGACTGATATTTCTAATTGTTTTTTGTAATATTTTTTGAAAACAAGGAATAAAATAAAATAAAAACTCTCCTAGGGGAATAATATTTTTAATGCCTTTTTTCTGTAAATAATTAAAGAGTCTGGTTCCCTTCAGAAAATAAGCAATATTGACATTTTCTCCTAAATAGCCTGGAGATGGATAGGTATTTTTAGTTCCATAAATATCAACAGCGGCATTTTGGCGTACAAAGATTTTAGTTAAATTGATAATAGTAGGAGCAATACCAACATAACCATCATAAAAAAAGATTGAATAACAGACTTTAATTGCCTCTGGTGACATGATATAAAATCCTGTTTGGTGAAATGATTTTATTAAAAAACACGATCAACGAATGACCGTGTAAATTGAGTTTCATTGATTAATCGTAGCAGTTAACTTAACTTTATTTGCCTGCAAATACCTGAGCCGCTGCTGCAATCCCCGCCCCAGGAGTTGCATCACTATTGCCTAAGCCTAGCAAGACCGATTCCAAGGCTCCAACGCAACTCAGAATATCGCGATCGCAGACAAAACCGAGATGGCCAATACGGAAAATCTTACCCTTGAGATGGTCTTGACCGCCTGCTAAGGCAATATCAAATTGTTTCCGCATCGCTCCCCGAATTTTTTCGGCATCGACCGTAATAGGTGCGACGGCTGTAATAGCTGGGCTGGCAGCTTCATCCGGTGCAAAGAGAGGCAAATTCATGGCTTTCATGGCCGCCCGTGTTGCCTGGGTATGGCGTTGATGACGAGCGAAAACATTGTCTAAGCCTTCTGTCTGCATCATCTGAAGGGAGGCTTGCAAACCATACATCAAATTGACGGGAGGGGTAAAAGGAGAACTATTCTCGTCTGTCGCCTTTTTATATTTTTTCAAATCTAAATAAAAGCGAGGCATTTTAGCCGATTCGTAGGCCTTCCAAGCTTTGGCACTAACAGAAACAAATGCTAGACCGGGAGGAATCATATAGCCCTTTTGAGAGCCAGAACCGACTACATCTAAACCCCATTCATCAACCGGTAGGGAAACAGCCCCTAAACTGGTAACGGCATCGACAATGATCAGTGCTTCTCCATGTTCTTTAACGGCGGTATTGATAGCAGCTAAATCGTTTAAGACACCGGTTGAGGTTTCAGAATGGGTAACAATAACGGCCTTG
This sequence comes from Snowella sp., assembly GCA_035285405.1. Lineage (GTDB taxonomy): Bacteria > Cyanobacteriota > Cyanobacteriia > Cyanobacteriales > Microcystaceae > Woronichinia. The sequence goes on from JAYKJI010000065.1 coordinate 3,434, forward strand.
ATGCTTTTATCACTATCTGCCGCTAATTTGGCACGAAATTCTTCGGGATCAAGTGCTTTGCCCCATTCTGCTTTAACTTCTTCGACCGTTAATCCATAGGCTTTACTGACTTTGGCCCAGCGATCGCCGAATTTACCATTGTTTCCTACCAGAACGCGATCGCCTGGACTCAGAAAATTAATGATACCCGCTTCCATCGCACCAGTACCACTCGCCGTCAGCATCAAAACATCATTTTGAGTTTGATGGAGCCATTTTAGATTTTCGGTTAATTCCCCAATAATTTTGCTGAATTCACCACTCCGATGGCCAATGGGATGTTTTGCCATCGCTAATAAAACCTTTTCCGGTACAGGTGTTGGCCCCGGAATCATCAGCATTTGCTTATTGTCCATACAGGTTAATTCTCCCCTGGGTTGCGTTAACAGATGATATCAAAGCCTGTAGATCTACCCATGACTAGTACTATAATCGGGATGGGTTTTGATAATCAAGCAATTATCCTAGCATTTCTAGCGGTTTCGGCTCTTAAGAAAATCTTTACTTTTTAGCAATAATCGTCTTGAAAAGACAACAATTTATTTCTCGCTCCGATGGTTTAGGCTAGTAATCTAGGATAGATTGTCTTTCGTACTGAAGTTAAATTTAGAAGCGATCGTGTTGATTCAATGATATTTAGAGCAGGAGATTAGAGGCAGTTTGAAAAGTCAAAAGACCACCATAAGTAGGGCTAACTGAAAAAGGCGAAAACCCTGATAGAGAAGAGATCGTATCCATAATAATAACGTCCAAGTATAGGAAAATAAACTCAAATGACTCAGAAACCTTGCATCCCTTCCTGTACCGCGAATAACAGTGCACAGAGAAAACGCTGGAAAACTTCAAAAATCTGTTCGAGGGGAAATTAGACGAAGAAATTTGTTGGAAAAAATATCAAAAATGATTCCCTAAGAGGAATCCCAATTAGAAATTGGTAAAAGTGCTTAACTTCTTTTACTTTTCTTAACATTGCTTAATGTAATCTTGAATTTTTTTGACAAATTGTAAAAGGGATTTCATCTACCCGACTTCTTTACTTTTATTTCATAAGCTGGGTGGAGAGCGAGTAGGTTTTTCCGATCAATTCTTATCAAAAAGAGAAAATAACGATAGATGTCTGAAATTAAGCGTATTTGAGAAATTTCAAGCCTTATTTTACCTCAAGTTTTCTAGGAGAGTTATCCATGCTAGTTCAAAATCGTCAATCTTCCCAGGTTATCGGCAGTATTGATCGCCGTAGGTTTTTGAAGTTTTGTGGACTCATGGCAGGAACTCTGGCTTTGCAGGAAACCTATGTTAATCATATTGCTAAGGTTTTAGCGGCGGCTCCGCGTGTTCCAGTGATTTGGTTAGCATTTCAGGATTGTACCGGAGATACAGAGTCCTTTTTGCGAAGTTTTGATCCGAGCGTTGTTGATCTCATTTTTAATATTATTTCCCTGGATTATCACGAATCTCTCATGGTTCCGGCTGGAGCAATGGCAGAGAAATCTTTAAATGACACGGTGCAGAAATATAAGGGTAAATATGTTTGCCTTACAGAAGGCTCTATTCCTACTAAAGATGGGGGCGTTTATTGTACGATCGCCGGCAAAACGGCTCTTAGTATTGCGAAAACAGTTTGTAGTAGTGCCTTAATCAATATAGCAGTGGGTTCCTGTTCTTTAGATGGGGGAATTGCCGGAGCTAAACCAAATCCGACTGGGGCTGTGGGTTTACAAGCGGCGGTTCCCAATGTGCCTGGACTAATTAATATGCCCGGTTGCCCTGTTAATGGCGTGAATTTAGTGGCAGCAATTGTGTATTATTTGACCTTTAAAACTCTACCACCGATGGATGGTAATCATCGTCCGCTCTTTGTTTATGGTGAGAAAATTCATCAAGAAGGCAATTGTGAACGTTTTAAATACTATGAAGCCGATTTATTTGTCAAAGAATGGGGAGATGAGGGACATAAGAAGGGTTGGTGCTTGAAGGGAATGGGCTGTCGTGGCCCAGAAACAAAATCCAATTGTTATACCAAAAATTGGAATCAGGGAACGAGTTGGCCAATTCATGCTGGTCACAACTGTATTGGCTGTGTTAACGATCATTTTTGGGATAATATGACTCCTTTTTATCGAGAAGGAGATGACTAAGCATTGGTTGAAATTTTTTAAAATTGACTATCTAGGAAAAAGAAAATGGCAAAAATTGCGATCGATCCCATTACTCGTGTGGAAGGACATTTACGTATTGAAGTTCAAGTCGATAACGGTAAGGTGACAGATGCCTGGAGTTGTACCCCCATGTTTCGGGGTCTGGAATTGATTTTGCAGGGTCGAGATCCAAGGGATGCCTGGGTGTTTACCCAACGAATTTGCGGTGTCTGTACAACGGTCAATGCTTTGGCTTCGGTGCGGGCAGTGGAAAATGCTTTGGGAATTGTTATTCCTGATAACGCTCGTATTTTGCGAAATATCATGGAAGGCATTCAATATGTCCATGATCATGTTATCCATTTTTATCATTTACATGGCCCCGATTGGGTCGATATTACCAGTGCCTTAACCGCTAGTGCCAGTGCCACCAGTAATTTACAAAAATCACTTTCTACTTGGGGGAATAATAGCCCCGATTATTTTAGTCAGGTACAGGCAAAACTTAAGGCCTTTGTGGACAGTGGACAGCTAGGTTTATTTGCCAATGGCTATTGGGGACATCCGGCCTATAAGCTTCCCCCTGAAGGTAATTTGTTGGTAATGGCTCATTATTTAGAAGCTTTGGATTGGCAACGGGATATTAGACTTGTTGGGTTATAAGGGATAATAAGAAAAAAAGCAATGACCAGAAAATCCAAGAATGCTAGATATAGAAAGGATATTCAAACAAGATCGCTTAATACGGGGGATGACAGGGCTAAAT
>JAYKJI010000066.1:0-2925 GCA_035285405.1 Snowella sp.
TCAGGGCCATCACGAGATCGGAGGTGTCGGTGATCAGTAATTCCTTGAGTCTGTTATTTTTCGGGGGATTTTCGGGGTTAATGCGATCGGCTACTTTGACGGTATAACCGATACTTTGACTGGTTTCCGCTAATTGTTTTTCGAGTTGGGTGCGATCGGTAATGAATACCACTTTCCATTGGGACAGCTTCGCATGGCGATACATTTCCCGTACCATAAACATCATGGTTAAGGATTTGCCACTGCCCTGGGTATGCCAAATAATGCCACTGCGATCGCGAGGGGTTTTACCGTCGAGAAGTCGTTTAACGGCTAACTTTACGGCTCGAAATTGCTGATACCGACCGACAATTTTAATGGTCTGTCCTTTGTCGTTATTAGAAAAGAGGGTGAAAGTGCGAATAATGTCTAATAAATTGCGATGATCCAGCATCCCAGCCACGAGACGTTGTTGATCATTGGGAGTTGTTTCTCCATATTCGAGATCATTAAGGGTGCGGGGATAGGGATCGGCCCAGCGATAAAAGAGTTTTTCGATGTGGGTGGTAATTGTGCCGAATTTACATTCATTACGACAAGTTGCGATGATGAATTGGTTGTAATAAAACAGAGATTGATTGCCTTCTCCTTTAATTCTGTCTCCGTCCTGGGTGCGTTGTTCGCTGTAGCGTAGAAGTTGATCAATCGCTTCCGCAATCGGGTCTTTGATTTTGGGAGATTTACATTCAATCACTACGAGGGGTAAGCCGTTAACAAAGCAAATAATATCGGGGATGATATGGCGATCGCTGCCGAGGATTCGGACTTTGAACTGACAAATCGCGGTGAAATCGTTGTTTTTGGGTTCTTGGAAGTCAATGAATTGGACAGTGGGGCTTCTTTCGCCGGTCTTGCGATTTTCACTGACGCTGGTATTTTGAAGCAGTAAATTCAGTAAATATTGATTATTTTCGATGAGGTTCTTGCTGGGGAAGCTGGCGGTGAGGGTGGTGGCTACTTCCTCAATTTGATCGGCTTCAAGCCAAGGGTTAATGACCTGTAATTGTGTCCGTAGGACGTTGGGCAGAATGACCTCGGTAAAGTGATTGCGTCCTGTATCAGCAGGGGTTTGGGACTTTTGGGTAAAATCAAGGATATGCCAGTCTAGTCCAGCCAGTTGTTTTAAAAAAGGCAGTTCAACCTGATTCCGTTCATCGTCCTGGATATTATTGGCTGTATTCATTTTCTGCTCCTAAACCAGTAATTTGAGTAATCCCGGCAATTAAGATATTAAAACTATAGGATTTATTGGCGGTTAAATCTAGATAGGGGCTAATGGCCCTTGAACCGGAGACTTTTTGGTAATTGTTTTTAGTGAGTTTAATGAGTTCCTGATCGGGGTTATTAAGGCGATCAGGGTCTCTAAATTTTCTATTGTTTTGAAGTTGAGCAAGTTTTGGTATTTTAAGGGCTTGTTCTACTGCCTTTAAATCTCCTAAATAAAAACTTTCTAGGGCGCGACAAACAATTCTGACTAAGCCAATTTTGCCACTGTTTTTTAGTTTGGTGAGTAATTCCTGTTTGAGCTTTTGGCAGTCTCCAGAGTCTTGATCTCGGAGGATCAAAAAGACAGAGTTGGGTTGTTGCCATGCTTTCAAGATATTGAGTAATCGTCTGTCTAGGTCTTGTTTTCCTTGAAAAATAATAATTTTAAAAGAATTTTCAGGAATCCCTAATCTGGGTAAGATTCCCTTAAGCATTTCTTGGGCAGAGGGTTCTTCGACACAACAGACTAAAAATTTGGTCGTCATTTTGATTTCCCCTACAGATCCATACCCGGTAATAGTCCGCTTGTCCACAGATAACCCATCTGATCTCCTGCTTCCATAAAGGCGACGACTTGTTCATCGTCGTTGGCGGCTTTGATTTGGGTATAGCCTTTTTGTTTGACCAATAAGAAAACTTCATCTACATTGACGGCATTAAGAAAGTCGGGGGAATGGGTGGAAACAAAGACTTGACTGCCTCGATTAGCATAGCTTCTAAATTCCTCGGCGAGTTCCCAGAGCAGTTTGGGATATAGTTGGTTTTCAGGTTCTTCGACACATAAAAGGGGATGGGGGACGGGATCATAGAGTAGGGTTAAATACATCAACATTTTGATAGTGCCATCGGACACATAGCGAGCGAGGAATGGGTCTTCAAAGGCTCCATCTTGGAATTTGAGTAATACTTTGCCTTCTTCAGTAGTTTTTGATGCTACTTGTTGAATGCCCGGAATGCGTCGGGATAATTGATATAAAATTTGTTGAAATATTTGAGGTTGGTTTTCGTAAAGGTATTGTAAGACTAAGGATAAATTTTCTCCTTCTCTCGATAAATGTTCAGCATAGCCTGCTTCTTGCTCGACTCTGGCTTGGTTCACATGGAAGTCGGAAATATGCCAGTTATCTATCAGATTCCCCAGGGCGACGGGGGCGGGAAATCGTTCAAATTGGGCGAGTCCTTTGATGGCTAAAATATCAGGGGATTTGAGGGTTTGTTGTTCTCGTTCTAGTTCTTCTACGCCTTGAATATTGTCGAGGTCAAGTTCATTGGTAACGGCTTTACCTTTCCCGTTGGAAAAGTCCAAGAAATGCCAAGGTTGTCCTCCACTACCCCGACGATATTTTAAGATTTCTCTTTTGATGTAGGCTTTTCGTTGATCGGCTTGATCAATTTCTAGGAAGTAGGTGATTAGGGGGCTATGAAAATGTTCTCTAAATTTGATTTCAATTTCAATGGAACCTGATTGGTTACGACTACGAACTTCGGTAAATCCTCGACTGCCTCCGAGGTTGGCTAGGGCGGCGTTGATGTTGCTAGACATTGCCCGTTTGAGAAATTCAAAGACGCTAAAGATGGTGCTTTTGCCGCTTCCATTGGCTCCGACAAAGACACAGAATT
>JAYKJI010000067.1:0-7047 GCA_035285405.1 Snowella sp.
AAGCTGTAGCCTAGATTTGTGAGTTCTTGTTGGAGTTCGAGATAATTATAGATTTCGCCGTTGAAGGTGATGGCGTAGCGTTTATCCTGGCTTGTCATTGGTTGCCAGCCTGCGGTGCTGAGGTCAAGGATGGAAAGGCGACGATGAATCAGTCCGAGGTTGCCAGGGGGTAGTTGGTCGGGATCACGGGATACGGTGATCTCGGTTTGGGGGGAATAGGTAAGATAGCCGTAATCGTCGGGGCCTCGATGGTACAGACTTTGGCCCAGTTGTTGAAGGGTACAGGGCGCGATCGCCGTAGGGTAAGTTTGTAAGATGCCAGCGATGCCACACATGAGATTCGGCGTTTTTGTAAGGGGCTAATATTTGAAGGGAACAATTGTCGTTGGGTCGTCTAAGAATTGGGATTAATACCCGCTTGCTCTAAAAGTCGTTTGAGCCGAGCAATCTCCATTTCTGCTGAGTCAGCCCGTTGTCGTTCCTGTTCGGCAAGTTGTCTTTCTTGTTCGGCCCGTTGTCGTTCCTGTTCGGCAAGTTGTCTTTCTTGTTCGGCCCATTGTCGTTCCTGTTCAGCAAGTTGTCTTTCTTGTTCGGCCCGTTGTCGCTCCTGTTCGGCAGGGGTCAAAATCCATTGACCATCACGGTCATACCAGCGTAACCATCGGCGTTCTACGCCCTGATAATTTCCTTGCCATAGTCCTAGACCCAATTGGGCTTTTTCTAACCAGACTCCTGCCCCTTCTAGGGATAAGGGCTGATAACTTTCTTTGACTAACCCAAAGGCTTGTAATTCGTCGGTATAGCGGTTAAAGACAAAGTAGTAGGGAATCCGTAACATTTGTTCATAGACTGTCCATTTATTGGGAGGCTGATTCACCTCGCGCAAGGTTTGACCTAAATCTTCTTTCTCTGTGCCGGGTGACAATAATTCGACAACGACAAAAGGATAAACGCCTTCTTGCCAGGTCACATAACTTAAGCGTAGCTCGCTATCGTTATAGAGACGGGAAACTCCCAAGACGGCAAACCAATCTGGACGTTTATACCATTGGGGATGGTGCAGATCATAATAAAGATTCAGGTCACTGGCTGTGAAAAAATCGTCCGTTTCATAGCTAGGAGGGCGAAAAGTTTGGCGCAGTAGTTCTGGTTGAAGTAGATGGAATTCGTCGGGCAAACCAGGTTCCTCCGGGTCTTGACTCGGTAGATCGTACATGGTCGGCAGGGTTTCACGGGGCGATCGCGGTGGTGAGGTTTGATACATTTTATTAACGGATAACCAAGGACGATACTTTTTTAGTTTGCAGTTTTTGTATGAATGACTTGTTCGACTAAGCTCAAGTTCAAGCCCAATTTTTGGGCAATGACTTCAGGAGATAAACCAGCTTGAAAGAGAAGGGGCACGGCTTCGAGTTTACCTTCGAGTCTGCCTTCAAGTTTACCTTCAAGTTTGCCTTCAAGTTTACCTTCTTGTCTTGCGTCTTGATAGACTCTGGTTTGTTGAATTTCGACTAGATCAAACATGGTTTTAAGTTCCTCTCGTGTTAGTTGGGGAAATTTACATAAAATAACGTTGTCTATTAGCTCTATTATATCTTTGATTTTTGTTTCTGACGGTAATTGTTGAGCCATTTGACGCAGATTAAGGATTTCGGCTCGGATTTCTAGAGGGTTCTTAACCTCGGCTTTAATGATACGAAGCAGGTCTATTCCCAGGGTCATGCGATTGGGGAGTTGGTCTAGATAAATAATTTTTAAAAAGCCAGTTTCGTAAAGTCTTTGATAATGGGGGGGAATACCTTTGTCTAAGGTTTGGCTACTCCATAAGGCAACGCAATACCAAAGTTTTTGAGGACGATATTGCCCTAGATAGAGAAAGGTTTCGGTAAATAAGCGTTCGTAGAGTTGCTCGTCTGCTTGAAACTGTATTTCAACAAAGTATAGGGGGTTTTGGGCTTTATCAGTGGGGGGCAAGAATACGCCGTCTATACGTCGGGCGAGTCCTTTAACTTCTACAGAGTGAAAGGTATAGTTTTCTGTGGCGATATCTCCTAGCAGTTGGCCTAACAGTTCGGGTAATTTCTGAAACATTTGATAAAATAGGCTATCGCTTTTCATGATCGCTATTAGTAGGGTTGGGAAAGGCAACAAATCTATTTCCTTGGGTTAATAAGGCGATCGCGGTGGTGAGGTTTGATACATATTTGTTAATCGATAACCAAAGACAGGACTTTTTTAGTTTAGCGCGATCGTAGGGGACGCGATGGTAAAAGAGTTGAATTTTAGGTGTGAAAGCGTGGAGTAAGATTGTCCTTGTGCTAGCTTAGTAAGATGTCAGTAATACTAAACAGAATGGTTCAAGCATTAAATTACTAAGAGTTGAGAGTTTCTTGAACGAGATTGAGCAAAATGTGCTTATTACTTTCAGCAGAGAGAGAATAGGCTGCTTTATGAGATTGATTTTTATAGTAGTTGATTTTTTCGTAATCTAAATTCATGATCTTCTTGGCGAGAGTTTTAGGTTCAAAATCTTCGGCTACTATACCAAGATCATGTTCTTTAACGACTCTAGCCATTTCAGGGGAAGGGCCAATGGCAATAGCTAAACGAGCTTGGATAAATTCAAAGAGTTTATTAGGAAGAGCATATAAATTATTAAAATTACTAGGTTCAAGAATATAGACCCCTATGTCAAATTGATTTAGAAATCCTGACAATTCTCTCATAGGAACTGATTTAAGAAAGTTGATGTTTTGATTGTCTTGGGCAAGGTCTCTTAAGTACTTATTATATTTTGGAAGACCTCCAACTAAAAGAAAATTTAATTCAAACCGATCATCTAGGTATCTCATCATCTTTATCATTTTGTCAATTCTTCGAGATGGAGAAGAACCACCATGATGAATTAATCTGATTTTTTGATTATTTTGTAAAAATTTTGGCTCTAATTCTTGATAATCTGGTGCATTGGTAATAACAATAGGATTGATACCTGTATCTTGTTGATAGGTGTCTGCAATGGTTGGGCAAACTGTAATCATTGAATCAACTTTAGGGATATAAGTATTACAAAAATAGGTCTTAAATTTTTGAAAGAATAGGCGAAACCGAATACTTTCCTCCCATTCACGAGGAGCATATTCATGGGCATCAAATAAGATTTGACTATTCGTATGTTCAGCTAATCTAATAGATAAAGGTAAACTATCAATATCATTAGATATAATTAAATCGCAATTAGTCTCTTTTAACTGATCATATGCATAGACTATCTCTGGCTTAGTCCAGTAATATTTATCAAAGTATCCAATCAACAGTCGAATTGCAGATAAACTTTTTTTAGGTAATGCTAGTAATTTAGAAAAAACAGGGATATGAGGTTTATCAATTACGGGGAAAAGATGTATATATTGAACCTTATCCAAATTTGGACTACCATAACCAGCAGTAATGATATTATACTTATCTTTCAAAAAGCGGATTTGACGATTGACACGAGGATCTCTTTCGAGATTAGAAAATGAAATAATTAAAATAGTTTTCACGGTTAATAATTAATCACTAGTAGAACGTGTTTTCCATAAAAGTTTAGGACGAATATCTCCACCATAGCCACCAAAATAATCACCTTTTAGCACTCCATCATCAACAGCTTCAAAAAATAGAGCCTTTTCAATATTTACAGGATCAGTCCAATTAGCCGAAAAACCATTTATAGAGATAAAAAATTTTCCTGAGTTTAACAAATTTTTGTATAAATAACATTGTGTATAATAAACACCTAATTCTAATAATTTACCATTTAAAAAAAAATCAAGATTACTTAAAGAACTGAAAACACAATAATGCTCTGAATTAAATAAATCTAGTGAAAAACCAACTTTAGAGTTATGTTTAATCACTTCGTAGTTAATTTCGATGTAAGCCTCTTCAGAAATATTGATTTTGGATACTTCGTCGCCACCGGAATTTTTCAACGTAATGGAATTAATCTTAAAATATTGATTACCTGGTCTGTCCCATGCCTCCCAAACTCTCTGACCACCACTGGAAATACCAAAATCAAAATATTTCTGGACAACAGCTGAAGTCAGACCATCTTCTTGAATTTTACCGCTATCCAACAAAATAGAACGACCACATAACCCTTTTATTGCCGCCATATTATGACTAACAAATAAAACCGTCCTTCCCTCCTTCTCACTTACCTCCCCCATCTTCCCCAAACACTTCTTCTGAAAAGCCGCATCCCCTACCGCCAAAACCTCATCCACAATCAAAATCTCTGGCTCCAAATGAGCAGCCACCGCAAACGCCAAACGGACATACATCCCCGACGAATAAAACTTAACCGGCGTATCCAAAAACTTCTCCACCTCAGCAAAAGCGGCGATCGCATCAAACTGCTTCTTAATTTCCGCCCGCTTCATCCCCAAAACTGCCCCATTCATAAAAATATTTTCACGGCCAGTTAACTCAGGATGAAAACCCGTCCCCACCTCCAACAGAGAACCAACCCGACCGCGAATAATCGCCTCCCCCGTCGTTGGCTGCACAATGCGCGACAAAATCTTCAGTAAAGTGCTTTTTCCCGCCCCATTACGCCCAATAATACCCACCACTTCTCCCTGGTGCACATCAAAACTGACATCCTTCAACGCCCAAAAATCCTCAGACCGAGATTGGCCAAAATCCCCCCGCACAAAGCGTTTAATGCCATTGACCATATCCTCACGAAAAGTCGAGTAAAGCTTCCGCTCCGCCGAACGAATGCGATACAACTTACCCAAATCCCGAACCTGAATCACTGGTTGGCTCATAGAAACCCAACAACTTACCTTCCTATCTTACCCAAAAACTAGCTCGAACATCGCCTCTGTGACAAAACTTACATCAGCGAAAATATTAAGACAACTAGGTAGCCTGCTCAATATTCACTCTAAACATCTCCTCAATATCCAAATGTAAATCCAGTTCCTGCCATTCAATCATCGTATTACGAGCAATTAAACGAAACTGCTCCCTTTGCTCTGAACTAGCCAGGACTAGGGGTTTGTACCAGCTTAAGGGAATAGAAATAATTCGACCATCTATGACCTCAATATGTAAATAATTTTCATTAACTTCTACACTTTTACCTTGAATCATAGTTATTCTCCAATAATTTCAATCCATTTTTTAATAAGGTAGTCTTGATTGTCCTGCACAATTTTAAGAGCTTGCTTTAGCTCCTTGGGCTTGAGATAAGAACGGACAACTTTCAATGTTTCAATTTCAATTTTTGCGTAATCATCATCTCCTTTCAAAATATGAATATGCTTCGGTTCATGATCGTTACTAGGAATAATAATTTTAAACCCATATCGTTGAGATAATTCCTTAAGAACAGGCATTCACCATATCCTCACGAAAAGTCGAGTAAGGCTTCCGCTCCGCCGAACGAATGCGATACAACCTACCCAAATTCCGAACCTGAATCACTGGTTGAGCCATAAAAACCTAAACAGCTTACTTTTTCACTATACCCAAAATCTGCAAATTGATGATCATTTTCTTAACAAAATTATGGGTTTTGATAAGCGATGACAACTACACATAATCGGCAAAACCTTGTTCCACAGAACGAAAAACCCACGTTCCTAATCCAAAGAAAATCAGAGAACTAACGATTGACCAGCCAAAGCCTAGCCAACTATAATCAGTCTGTCCTGTAACTGCAAATCGAAACATATCTAACAAGCCGGCCAGGGGGTTCAAATAATACCAAAAATGCCAATGAGGAGGCACAATTTCTATCGAATAAACCACCGGCGAAGCGTAGAGCAAAACCTGCAATAAAAAAGGAACCAAATACTGAAAATCTCGATAACGAACATTCATTGCGGCTAAGAACAACCCTAAGCCTGTCGTTAGAATCATGGTGATAATCATTACCACCGGGATCAACAGTAAACTCCAGGTCGGTCTTAAGCCGTAAATAAAAGTTAAAGGTAATAATAAAAATAACGAAATTGCAAAATCCACCCAGGCAGAGGCGACGGCGGAAAAAGGAATCATTAAACGCGGAAAATAGACCTTAGAAATTAACTAAGCTTCCCCAATCAAACTTAAGCTAGAACGGTTAAGTCCCTCCGAAAATAATCCCCATAGAACCAAAGCAGAGTAGGCAAAAATGGGATAGGGAATCCCCCCAGAAGGAATTTTTGCTAACTTCCCAAAAATAACGTTAAAAATCGTCATCGCTATCAATGGCTGGATCAATACCCAGGCAATGCCAACGATGGTTTGCTTATAGCGCACACTAATACGCCGTAGCGTTAACATATACAACAATTCTCGATATTCCCAAAATTCCTTAAGGGTATCTCCAAAAGATTGATTTTTAGCTCGAATAACCGTTATTGTCTGACTCATAGGACGTTAAGTACCTTCAAAAATGATTGTTATCGTCTTCATCAGCAGCAGTCCAGAGTAATTACGCGCCTTAAAACATCATCAATCCCATAGGGACAAAGGGAAGGCAACTCTAATCCTGTTTCTTTAAAAGCCTCTAGCTTTGCATTGTCGTAAATCTCAACTAACCACTCGTCGGTTAAATATCGCTTGAGACTGGGACTATCCTTCAAATAAAATTGAATGTTATTTCGTTCTCGCTGAATCGTCACCTGCCAACTGCGAGAGCGTTTTTGGGGTTGATAGTCCCACTTCAATAAATGATGAACAATTAATCGCAAGCTACTGAGTAAGCGATCGCGCTCCCGTTTGGACAAATCCCGCACCTCTTCGACTAAATTCTCAATATCTAACTCCGAAAATCGACCAGAGGCCAATAGATTTGCCATTTGTTCAGCCCAAAGTCCATAGTCTTGCTCATAGGATGCTGTCATAGGTTTTTCTCCTTCTAAGCTCAATTAACATTATATTAAGTGATCATGCAAAATTAATTACATACTCAGTCCCGAAGCCTTCAAGCACTTTTGTGAGGTAATTGCGTAAACTCTTTTTGCTTTCATACGCACTTACTTCTACCCATTCATATTTTATGAA
>JAYKJI010000068.1:0-13097 GCA_035285405.1 Snowella sp.
AGTAGTCATAGAGTTTATGCCCCAACTTGCCGTACAAGTGATTAACTACTCTATATCCCCCTTCAATCTGGGTTAATTCTGCTAACTCAGTCGCGGAGGCAGTGCGGTTGGGAGCATGGTAGTTAGCTAGTAGCACCTGACGCTGTTTCTCACTGATGTCAATATTTTGCAAGGCTTCTGCGTAAGCTTCAGGAGATGGAACCGACTTTAGACGGTCAATCTCAGGTAATTTTGACATATTGTTTCAGTGTTTTTTCAATTGGTAAATAAAAAGGAAAAACTGAATTTAGGTGATGCCAAGCATTAGGAACTTTAATGTGATGAACATCTAGGCGAGAGTTAATTCCTCCAAACCAGTCAATCGCTCCTAGGAATTGGTGAACATTTTTAAATTCTGGTGGAAAATCTGCAACGGCACCAAAAGTTGCAATTTGAAGATTTTCAAAATAAGGATGGCTTGTGCCATTTAATTTTTTTACAAAATTTTCTAAAGCAAAATCTAATAGAAAATCTCCTTTACTATGTCCTACAAGTAGAGAAAGGTTTGGGGGAGAAGCATTAAGAATTTTTATTAGAGCGTTAACATCTTGTGCTATAGGTAGTAAGTTTCTTTCTGATTCAGTCTGGTTATCTACAGAGAAACGATTAAGGGCTTCCCGAATTTCATGACGTATTGCATCGGTAGCAGAATAGAAAAACCACCCCCCCAGTGCTTCTGTAATTAAATCAGATACTCCGTATCCAGATACAATACCAACCACATCTATCTCATAGACATTAGCGATATTGCGTGCAAGAGCGGCAGTTCCTAAAGCTGTACTTCCTACTCCTGCTATAGCTACGATGCGAATATTATCTAATTCGGATTCTAAGAAACTAGAAACGTTAGGATAACGAGAAATTTTTTTGTTAGATGATTGCGGAGGAATAACAATTATAGAACCTTCACGATCTAGTAAAGGTGAAAAGTCACTAATCTCTTCGTTGGTTAGATTGCCAATATCATAAAACAGTGCATCAAAAAATGAATTACGCTGTTTAATTGTTGGAATAAAAGGTTTAACAAGAGTAGTATCTAGGGTATTCATAGTTTACCTTCTATTAAGTGAGAACATCTAGTTAATTGTCTGTTGAATTTCATCGAGAGCTTCAATAACCTCCAAATCTTTGCAAGGTTTATATTATCAATAACTAAATTGAGCATCAGTATTGATTGCTCAACATAAGCTTTAGCTGTTGATTTGCCTTGCATAACTCATTATGGAGTAACTCTAGTTAACAGCTAAGACTAATTTGATGATACAAGTAGTTTTATAGAACAGATCGCTGGTCTTTACAAAACTTTACTAGTTATTCTCTAGCAAAATTTTGTAGAATTTGTGTCAAAAGCTGAAAACCTCTTATTTTTCCGTATCTTTAGATAAAACAAGATAGTAAAACAAGGTTTGTAATAGTTTAAGGTACTTGCCTTAAAGCTGTTATAGGCGAATAACTATCAAGACACATCATATCATAGAGTTTTGCCTATTTACCATATTGCTTTTTGAAAGACTACTTGTTACTTTTCTACATTTTTAATATAAACGATCATACTTCTTAAAAAAAGTCAGGAATTACTAGGCTGTATATTGTTTATTGTTTTGTTTATTAGATAAATATAATTTTTATAAACCCTGAAGGTTTTTTGCAGGGGGTCTGCTCTAAGATGCTAGATAGAGTTTAAGTTAATCCCGTGATGACTCAACAATGCTTACCAGTCAAGAAACTAGAGCGTCTCATCAAGATTGATGACTTGATTCGTTCTCGCACTCGTCATACAGCAGGCTCCATGGCTGAAACGTTGGAAGTGTCGGAGCGAACCATTCGCAATGATATAGATACGTTAGAAACTTATTTTGAGGCACCACTGAAGTTTGAGTTAAAGCGAGGCTATTACTACACGGATGCTAATTGGCGTTTACCAACGATTCCATTAAGTCAAGGGGAACTATTTGCCCTAACCCTGGGGGCAAAGGCTTTGGAGGCTTATGCGGGTAGTGCTTATGAAGCAGAATTAAGATCTTCCATCAAGCAACTATCTCAACGCTTACCAGAAAGAGTGTTAGTGGATTTACAACGCTTATCTGAGGAGCGAATACATTTTCGTTCTGGAGCCGAGTTGTTAAATCTTGACCCAGATATTTATCAAGTATTGCATGAAGCCTGGAAATCCTCTTGTCAGCTATGGATTCGTTATTACACGGCGGGGCGCGATGCAGAATCAGAACGAGTGATTGATCCCTACTATTTAGATATTTATCGGGGTAGCAATCCCTATTTAGTTGCTTTCTGCCATAACCGTCAAGCATTTCGAGAGTTTCGTTTAGATCGTATTCGAGAGTATCGTATTTTAAACGAGCATTTTGAACCTGACCCTAGCTTTGACTGGAAAAAGTACAGTAAAAATGCTTTTCAAGTCGAAAAAGGGGATCGTCTTTACAAGGTTATTATTATGTTTTCCGCAAAGGCATCACCCTTTATTCGAGAGCGGGAATGGCATCCTTCCCAAAAAATTGATGAGCATTCTGACGGTTCTTTGACTCTACATCTGGAAGTCGGCGGACTTCAGGAGGTGAAACGATGGGTGTTGGGATATGGCAAAGAAGCTTTAGCCAAGTCCCCACCGGAATTGGTCAAATTACTTCAAGAAGAGACTGAGGTGATGGCCCGACAAAACGAAACTGGAAATTTTGAGTAATTTTTATTGATTGGAGTTTTAAATTATGTCAACTCGATTTTGGGCAAAGACTGGACGAGGTGAGATGAATGCTGATGGTTCTCCTAAATACCATCCTGTGATTTGTCACTTGGCAGATACGGCGGCAGTGGCGATGGAGATTATGCGCTCCTATTTGAGTCCTATTGCCATGGAGCGTTTATCTAATGGCTTAGGGTTGTCTCAGGAGTCAACAATTCGTTTTTGTGGCTTTATGGCCGGTTGTCACGATCTGGGAAAGGTGAGTCCTGTTTTTCAGTTTCAAGTCAGTGAAGTAGGACGAATTTTAGCCGGGGATGATTTGTATGATGGCTGGCTAGAAGTTGCTAAAACCAAGCCCAAGGTAAAAGCTGCCCATGGTGCTATTACGGCGGCTACCTTACCAGAATTTCTAACTGGCTTGGGGGTAGGTAAAGGGTTGGAAAAACCTCGTCACGGGAGACAGTTGGCTCGTAAGTTAGGGGCCATTGTGGGAGGACACCATGGATTTTTTCCTAGCCAGACAGAGCTTGGTGACTTAGACAAAGAAATCACAGGTTTAGAAGAAAACAGTCTGTGGCGGCGTTGTAGTCGCCAGATCTTTGAGCAACTACGGGGTTTTGTGGGTTTGGAGCAAGAGGATACCCCAGACTGTTGTGATAATGGGGCGGCCATGATTTTAGCGGGACTGACAACGGTCTCCGACTGGTTGGCTTCTAATGCTGATCCGGAATCCGGTTTTGACTACGCCAATGACACTCCTTTCGAGGAATACCAAAAGAGTTTAAAGGGCAAAGCCAAAAATGCTCTGCAAAAACAGGGGTGGGTTCGCCCTACCAACGGTCAGCCCCTAGCCTTTACGGAATTATTTCCTTTTATCCAAAAGCCCCGGCCTCTCCAGGAAGCGGCGATCGCCCTATCAAAAAATCTGACCTCTCCGTGCTTGGTGATGGTGGAGGCATCTATGGGAGAAGGGAAAACAGAGGCGGCTCTTTATTTGACGGATTATCTACAGCACCGGGCTGGCCATGGAGGTTTTTATCTGGGCTTACCGACTCAGGCCACCAGTAACGCCATGTTTGAGCGGGTACGGGACTTTTTGCAGACTCGTTATCCCCAGGATGCTATCAATTTAACCTTGAGTCATAGTGCGGCGGCTCTCCAGGAAAACTATCAAAACACCATTTGCCGATTAGACCAGGTTTATGACCAAGAAACAGGCAATGTTTTTGCCAGCGAGTGGCACACAGCCCGTAAACGAACGTTGCTGAGTCCCTATGGAGTGGGGACATTAGACCAGGGACTAATGGGAGTGGTGCGTTCTCGCCATCAATTCGTGCGGCTATTTGGGCTGGCAGGTCGGACAATCATCTTGGATGAAATTCATGCCTACGATCTCTATACCAGCACCCTCCTTGAGATGTTTTTGCAATGGGCCGCTGTTTTAGGTTCCCCCGTCATTGCTCTGTCCGCTACTTTACCCACGACAACCCGCCAACGTCTCTTGAATGCCTATGCCGCCGGGATGGGACTACCTAATCCTTCTTTGCCCACTGCTTCTTACCCCCGTTTAACTGCCTTAACAGCCAATGGTGCAATAGCCAACAATTATGCCGCTTCCAACCATGTAAAACGCCAGCTTAACCTGCGTTGGTTGGATGATACGCAGTGGTTACTGAACCTGCAAACTCATTTAACTGAGGGCGGCTGTGTGGTCATTATCTGTTCTACGGTCAACCGTGCCCAAGCGGTTTTTACCCGCCTACAGGGACTTTTTGCGCCGGAAGAATTGGGACTATTCCATGGACGTTTTCTATTTCATGACCGGGCCAGGATTGAAGAAAGTTGTGTGACTACATTTGGGAAAGGAACGGCCCAGCGTCCCCATCGTTATGTCCTGATAGCTACCCAAGTGGTCGAACAGAGTTTGGATTTGGATTTTGATCTAATGATTAGCGATCTGGCTCCTATTGATCTGTTATTGCAACGGTCAGGGCGGCTCCATCGCCATATCAGAGAATATCGTCCTTCTGCCCTCACGGAACCAACTCTCTGGCTAATTTCTCCGACCTCAGACCCCCAGGGTAAAGCGAATTTTGGTGATAGTGGCCTCATCTATGACCGCCATATTTTGCTCAGAACCTGGTTAACCCTGCGTCAAAGGGAAGGTGTGCAACTGCCGGAAGAGACCGACGGGTTAATAGAAGCGGTCTATGATTTGTCCCTGCCGGTGCCGGAAGCTTTGGAAACTGTCCATGCGGAAGATTGGCAAACCTCCTTAGTCATCTATCAAACAGATGAGGAACAGGCTAAACGGGCGATCGCCGATGGGGTCAAAATACCGCCTCCGAATGCCAGCACAGAACTGGCCGAGTTGACCCGGCTGGAGATTCCCGATGATGAATCAGCTCTAGCGATGGCCACCCGTCTAGGGGAACCCTCTGTAACGACTATCTTTTTGCAACGGCGGGGTCAGAATCTTGTTTTACCAGGGACGGATACAGTGGTTGATTTGAAGAAATCGCCCAATCTCGATCAGATCCGTCAACTATTGTCCTACAGCACCCGCATTAGCAAACGAGGTTTGATAGAAGCACTGTCAGATCCCCCCCCTGCGTGGACATCGGCGTTATTAAAGTACTGCCGTTATGTGGAACTGGACGGGGAAAACCAGGCAACGGTAGAAAGATGGCGTATTTCTCTGAACGAGGCTCTGGGAGTCGTCATTGAAAAAGTATGAAGATTGTCTTGACTGGTAAATTTTTTTGTGTTACGCTAATTTTATTCGATGCAAAGTCCCCATGCCTGTGTGGGGGTGAACCAATTGTATTGACCGGGTGTATGTTATCCCCACATCTCAGTGGGGGTGTCCCTAAAAAGCTTTTTCTAAACGTTGAATCCCCATTCTCTGCCAAGTCAATGGAACTCCATATCGAGCGTATCAGACTGGCAAACTCTATAAAAAAATAGCTTGTTTGTTCAGTTTGTTGCCCCAAATCGCTAGCAACTTCTTCTCAAGAACCGACAATGATGTCTTTTAACCTCACCCATCAACCTTGGATTCCTGCTGTCTTTCCCGATTTTCAATGTCGTACCCTGTCTTTAATCGAATTATTTGAACAGTGGCAATCCATTAGGGATATTCAAGGGGATAATCCGCCCACAACTCTGGCCTTAACCCGTTTGTTCTTAGCCTTGCTTCACCATGTCCATAAAGGCCCCAAGAATGAAGACGATTGGGAAGAAATTCAGGATGATAACGGGCAACAAGTAATTGCTTATTTAGAAGCCCATCAGGATCGCTTTGATTTGTTCCACCCGGCCTATCCCTTTATGCAGGATGGGGCGTTAAATCAAGTTAAACCTGTTCCTATCTATGCTTTGCATACGATGAGTCAATGTCGGGTTTTTTCCCATGAACACGAATGGAGTGGTTATACTTTAACGGCTCCAGAAGCGGCGAGGCTATTGGTGCGTTTACAGGGGGTGGATATTACCAGTCTAAGGGCTTTTTATGTGGGCCAATCCAGTGGCAATCGCTCTGCGGTTAATACTCCGCCAGTTAATGCCGCCAATGTGCTTATTCAGGGAGAAAGTCTGCGTCAAACATTACTGCTGAATTTAGTGCGTTACGATCCAGACTCTCATTATCCTAGTGAGGTTAAGGGGCAAGATACCCCGTTTTGGGAAATTGGTTATGCTGGTAAACCCATTAAGACCGTTCCAGCCGGTTATATCCAATACCTTACTTTTCCCTGGCGGCGTTTGAAACTGTTTGGTACGCCTGACGGGATTACGGAAATTGCCATTACGATGGGTCATTCTTTGCCGGAGAAAGTCTCTCCCCAACAGTGGGAATGTGCGAGTGCCTATCGAGATGACAAGCCGGTGCGTCTTTCTTTAGAAAAACAGTTATGGCGTAATGCCGATTGTTTTATTCTTTCAGTCCCAGCGGACAAAACCCACCGTCCTCGCATTATTGATTGGTTAGCGACTCTACGGGCGGAAGAGTTAGCAGAAGGTTTAGTCCATCTGCGGGTGATGGGATTTAGTGCCGATAAAGCCAAACCTCTAGGCTGGGCGATGGAATCTTTTGCTGTGCCCTCCTGCTATATCACGGATGAAACTTTGGCCTCTGATCTCAAATCGGCGATCGCCTTTGCGGAAGAGCATCGTCAGGTCTTTAAGGCTTTTCGGGGTAGTCCCTATTTCTGTTTAGCGGAAGAGGTTAAACATCCCGATGTGGGGGCTTTAGCCCAAGCTTTAGCCGGAGAAGCACGTTACTGGGCCATTTTGGATCGGAAATTTCCTGAATTTTTAATGAATTTAGCGCAAAGGCCATCTGAAGCCCAGCAAGATATACGTCAATATCAACGGCAGGTATTGGGCCAGTGGAACGAAAGCGTACAACAAGCGGCCGCTTCAGCGTTTACCGATTCCATTGCCTCTATTCGTAACTATCGGGCTAGGGGTAAGGCCCTCCAAGCCCTTGGTCGATGGTTGCGGAAACTGCGGGGAGATGAAACGGATTCCAAAGCCCAAAAGTCCAAAAATCCCCGTAAGGCTAAATCTGCCGCCGCTTAATCTACCTCTACAAGAACAACATCTATGGTTACTGTTACTTCAGACCCCCCTAAATGGGATCAAGCTAATCGTTTTTTAAGCAAACTTCATCACGGAATTGAAGATGATAAGGGAGCGCAAGCGGTACTTAAACGGGCCCTATCGGGAGAACCCCATCATCTAATTAAGACCCGTGCTATTGTGATGCGCTATTTACCCCAGGTGGACGATTGGAAGGAATTTATCTGGATTCGGGTGGCTTGTCTATCGGTGTACTATGAGCAACCGGTGCGAGACAATCAACACAATTTTGGAGAAAGTTGCCGTCAGTTGGCACTTCTGACTAACCCTGGAAGCGATCCAAATGATCCTCTGTCTAAGGGGGTACAGCGACGTTTTCAAGCATTGCTAGATACTGCTTTAACGGACATTTGGACACCTTTAACGGCGTTAATTCGGCAGATGAAAGCTCAAAAATCTAGCTCAATTATGGTGGACTATCCCCTATTGATTTATGAATTAGGTCAATGGGATCATCCAGAGCAATACATTCAAGATCATTGGGCAAAAGCTTTCTGGAAAGCCACCTTTCCCAAAGACAAAGCCCAAGAAAATTCTAGTCTTGTTTAAATTTTATTCCCCTCTCAACTTCTATGTATCAATTATCAATTGTCATCGAAAAAGACGAGTTTGGTTACTATGCCTATTGCCCTGCCCTAGAAGGTTGCCACACCCAAGGGGATTCCTTACAAGAAGCAAAAGCTAACATTAAAGAGGCCATCAATCTTTATTTATCAACCCTTTCAGATAGTGAAAAACAGGAACTTCTTAACCAGGAAGTTATGACAGAAATTTTGGAGGTGCAAGTTGCCTAAACAGCCCAGAATGACTGCTGTAGAGGCAGAAAAACTGGTTCTTCAGGCTGGCTTTCAATTACTCCGCAGTGAAGGCAGTCATCGCATCTATGGAAAGGAGAAGCTTCGTGTTGTGATTCCTTTCCATGGAGCAAAGATTCTGCATCCTAAGATTGTCAAGCAAATTCTCAAGGCGGTTGAACCCGACACTTTCTAATTAGCTTTTTTCTCGACTCTATTGTTTAAGAGGTATTCACTATGCAATTTGAAATTCATCTCCTCCAAAGTTTCCCCCCCGCTAACCTAAACCGGGACGAAAATGGGATGCCCAAGTCAACGGTGTTTGGCGGTCGTCCCCGGGCCCGTATCTCCAGTCAATGTCAAAAGCGGGCGGTACGTCAGTTTTATCATCAGTATTCGGAGTTAGATCCCGCACAATTTGCCCATCGTTCTCGGGCCTGGATGCCGGAGTTAAAAGCCTTGTTAGAGGAGAAGGGGATTGTTCCAGAATTAGCCGAGAGTGCCGCAAGGTTAGCCCTGGGAGTCCTGGGGGCTGAGTTTAAGGAGGGTAAGGTGGAATCTAATATGATTTTCTTTTTGGGTAAAGCGGAAATTGCGGCGATCGCCGACATTCTTATCAAAAACTGGGCAGTCATTGAACCGGGGCTAGGTGGGAAAAACCCGGAATTTCCAAAAGACCCTAATATCAAAAAAGTCATCGAAAAGACCCTAGTGGCCAGTGGCAAACCGGGAGATGTCGCCCTGTTTGGACGCATGATGGCTTCGTTACCAACGGTCAACGTGGATGCGGCGGTGCAGGTTGCCCATGCCATTGGAGTAAATGCCCTCCAGCAAGAGTTTGACTTTTTCACGGCGGTAGATGACCTGGGAGCCAGTGATGATGCCGGTGCGGATCACATGGGAGAAACAGGTTACAACAGTTCTACCTATTACCGTTTTACCACCCTCGACACCCAGCAATTGCTCCAGAATTTGGGGGATGATACCCATTTGGAAGCTGTAATTACCGCGTTTGCCCAGGCATTTATCCGAGCCATTCCCACAGGCCATCAAAATGCTTTTGCGGCCCATAGTTTACCGGCTGTTATTTTCTGTGTGGTGCGGCAGGGGCAACCCATTTCCCTCGCAGATGCTTTTGAAAAGCCCATCCGGCCCGATCAGTTTAGTTTGTTGGAAAATGCCCTAACAGCTTTGGATAGTCACTGGAAAGGCTTTATCGGTATCTATGGCGATCAGGATGTGCAGTATCGGGGCATTGTCGTTTTGCCGAAGTTAACAGAGCGGTTAATGGCCCTCAAGTCTTATCAGGAAGAAACGGTAGAGACCCTGTTAACAAAAGCGGTGACGGCGGCCCTAGGAGGGAACTAACCATGCCCACTTTATTAATGCGCTTGCGAGGCCCCATGATGAGTTGGGGTGATCACAGCCGTTTTACGATACGCGATAGTCGTCGGGAACCCACTAAGTCCGCCGTTATCGGTCTTCTTTGCAGTGCCTTGGGTCGTCCCCGTTGGGAATCCGTAACGGATCTGACGGTGCTAAAAATGGGGGTTCGGGTCAATCAAGAAGGAGTTTTACTCTGGGATTACCACACGGTACAGGAGGTAGTCTATGCCACAGGCAAAGGAGACAGTACAGTTTTGAGTAACCGCTACTATGTGGCTGATGGTGACTATCTGGTGGGATTAGAAGGGGAGGATGTCACGTTTTTAAGCCAACTGGATCAGGCTCTCAGAACTCCTGTCTGGCAGTTATATCTAGGGCGCAAGAGTTTTGTCCCCAGTAAGCCGGTGGCGGCGGGGGTAGTGGATGCCCCGTTGTCGGAGGCGTTGCGTTCCTATCCCCATGATCAAGGTTCAACCCGTTTACGCTATGTGCTGGAAACACCAGACAGTTTAGATGTGCGTCAGGATGTGCCTGTGTCCTGGCAGAAGCGGCTTTTTGGTAGCCGTTGTGTACACACTGACTATTGGGAGGTGGGGTAATGTATCTCTCTCGTTTACTACTGAATGACCACGATCGCCGGGTTTACCAAGACTTAAATAATGCTCATAAGTTACACCAGCGCATTATGCAGGGGTTTCCCGATGAAGAAACTGCGACTCCTCGCCAAGATTGGCATATTCTTTACCGTCAAGAGCCAGATTCGTTAACTATTCTTGTACAGTCGGCCATCGCCCCAGACTGGGAACGGTTGCCTGAAGGTTATCTTGCTTCTGCGGCGGTCAAGTCTTTTGAGTTATCACCAGCAGTATTAAAACCGGGTACGCTCTATCAGTTTCGACTCCATGCGAATCCCAGTAAGCGGGACAGTAAGACTCGCAAAATTATTGGTCTTTATAAGCAGGAAGACCAGCTTAATTGGTTACAGAAACGTTCTGAAGGTTGGGGATTTCATTGTTTAGCCGTTGATCCCATTCCTGTGGCCAACACCTATGGAAAAAAGGCTAATCAGTCGGGCAAGATTTCTATTCATGGGGTGCTTTTTCAGGGCACTCTTCAGGTGATTGATCCCGACAAATTTATCTCAGCCTTAACTACTGGTATTGGTCGTGGAAAATCCTATGGTTGTGGGCTTTTATCCATCGCTAAAATCTGACTCTTTTAGGTATTATTATGACGACTCTTCGCACACTCCCTAAAACTAGGGATAGTATTAGCTTTCTCTATTTTGATCGCTGTAAAATTGAGCAGGAATCCAAGGCGATAGCTGTTTTTAAAGAGAAAGATAAATATGTTATTCCTTGTGCCAGTTTATCAACACTATTACTGGGCCCTGGGGTCAATATCACTCACTCAGCTATTAAAACTTTGGCAGATAATGGCTGTGATGTCCAATGGGTCGGAGAAGATTGTTTCCGTTTCTATTCGGCTGGCCGTCAACAGACAACCAATGTTCAACGGTTGTATCATCAAGCTCAGATTTGGGCAAATCCTCAAAAGCACCTGTCAGTTGTTCGTAATATGTATCAATTTCGTTTTGATGAACCCTTAGCGGACAACCTAACACTTCAACAGATTCGTGGGTTAGAAGGAGTAAGAGTCCGAACTATTTATCAACGTCTTAGCAAAGAGACAGATGTTGAATGGAAAGGGCGAAATTATAAAACGGATAGTTGGTATGATTCTGATCCTATTAACAGAGCTATTTCAACAGCTAATAGTTATCTTTATGCAGTTTGTGAAGCTGCTATTTTATCCGTTGGCTATTCCCCTGCTTTGGGCTTTATTCACACTGGAAAACCTCTTTCTTTTGTTTACGATATAGCTGATCTTTATAAAATGCAAACCACTGTTCCAGTTGCATTTCAAGCAATTCATGAAGCTAATGTGGAAGGAGTCTCTATTCGGACAAAATGCCGTGAAAAATTTACGGAGTTTAAATTATTGAAGCGTATTGTTAAGGATATTGATGAGGTGCTGGGCTATGAAGGAGATGATCTAGCTGTACCAACAGTTGGTTATCTTTGGGATGATCAAGTTCCTTGGGTTGAAGGAGGTAAAGACTATTAGCCATGGTTGTATTTATTGTAGAAAATGTCTCAACGAGCTTACGAGGAGAGCTAAGTCGTTGGCTTTTTGAAGTCAAAGCCGGAGTTTTCACTGGAAAAGTATCGGCTTTAGTACGAGATGAATTGTGGGCGATGGTCGCAAACAAAATGAAGAATGGCTCGGCCTTAATGATTTATTCGACCAGTAATGAACAAGGTTTCAGTGCAAAACAACTCGGCAATCGCAGTCGTACCTTAGAAGACATAGATGGATTATTGCTCGTAAAGATCCAATAGCTATAGGATTATAGGAAGTGTTGTCCCCATGCCTATGGGGGTGAACCGAACTACAAGCTGAATTGCACAATCAACAGTTAGTTGTCCCCATGCCTATGGGGGTGAACCGATCGCACCTGCGTTACCGACTTCGTGGTTTTTGTTGTCCCCATGCCTATGGGGGTGAACCGCAGTCGGAAAATAAAACAATTGCTACTGT
Organism: Snowella sp.; assembly: GCA_035285405.1. Taxonomy (GTDB): domain Bacteria; phylum Cyanobacteriota; class Cyanobacteriia; order Cyanobacteriales; family Microcystaceae; genus Woronichinia. The sequence goes on from JAYKJI010000068.1 coordinate 12,160, forward strand.
TTTCCGTTGTCCCCATGCCTATGGGGGTGAACCGACGGAGCCAAAATCCCAGCCAGCTTGCAAGCCGTTGTCCCCATGCCTATGGGGGTGAACCGCTATCGTTTGCTTTTCCGTATTATTCGCATTGGTTGTCCCCATGCCTATGGGGGTGAACCGACAGCACGCAAGTACGACTGCCGAATTTAAGAGTTGTCCCCATGCCTATGGGGGTGAACCGAAATACAAGCTCGGCAGGAAGCCTACGAAGCCGTTGTCCCCATGCCTATGGGGGTGAACCGAATATTGCACAAAAAGCGGGATAGATTTAACCCGTTGTCCCCATGCCTATGGGGGTGAACCGACTGAATAGCCTTAATCTGTTCTTTTGTAAGCGTTGTCCCCATGCCTATGGGGGTGAACCGACTGACCTCATAACTTTTCCTCAAGTATATTGCGTTGTCCCCATGCCTATGGGGGTGAACCGATAGGATGGGTCGGGCGGGCGGGAACGGCCTTGTTGTCCCCATGCCTATGGGGGTGAACCAGTTCACGCTCAAGCCGGAAGGGGATGAGATGACCGTTGTCCCCATGCCTATGGGGGTGAACCGTTAACGGAGATTTGGACTCCAAAAGAATCTCGTTGTCCCCATGCCTATGGGGGTGAACCGCTACACGGGCAAGCGGACACAGCAACAAAGTGTTGTCCCCATGCCTATGGGGGTGAACCGATAAACGGCTAACCTATCCCATTGACTTAACCGTTGTCCCCATGCCTATGGGGGTGAACCGCCGTACTTAGAGAATCGGGCTACTGTCTGTCTGTTGTCCCCATGCCTATGGGGGTGAACCGGGTTTGTAACAGTAATCATTTCGAGCGACCTGCGTTGTCCCCATGCCTATGGGGGTGAACCGGGTTCCCCCAGTAGGTATCGGCTTCGTATCGCGTTGTCCCCATGCCT
>JAYKJI010000069.1:0-13357 GCA_035285405.1 Snowella sp.
AGCTTCGTTTTAAAACCTAACAGCATTGCTCGGAGAGTAGATAGTATGTTAAATCATACCATTGAGAGATAGCTTTTAATCTTAAATTCTCTTTTTACCGTAAAGTTACGCTTTCTCACACAAATCAAGCACTAAAGGAATGCTCTATCAGCACTTTTGATTTGCTTAGGGAGAAGCGACTGGCGAAGGCGGAATAACAGGGATCGGTTGACCATCGGGAGCTAGATGAGAAGCCGGTTGAGCAGGACTAGAATCATGACTGGGATTGTTTTGATTTTCTTGATCCATTTGGCTACTTTCCTGGCTGGGATACTCAGAAGTCGCTTTGGCATTTTCTACTGGTTCAGGATGAGAGGGGCCAGAGTTGAGGGGAGCAGTCTCGTTTTTAGTGGTGTTTGCTGGCTCTGAGTCAGAGTTGAGGAGTTTATTGCCCATTGCCTCTGTCTTAGTCGTATCTATATCCGAAGCTTTTGGACTTTCTGGCGATGCTTGAGGGATTGCTGTCGATTTTTCCTCATTTTTACCAGTCTCTGTGGTGGTGGAATGGTTTTTCAAGATCCTGGGCAAAGAGAAGTGGGGCTGATTTTCCTGACGGAAGTTTGTTCTAGACGAAATGGGGGGACAGTCAGTCGAATTTAACCCTAGCTTACAGCGCAGTTCTTCCCTCGCTAAGGATACAAAAATCCCCGTCATCGAAATCAGTAAAGCCACTACTGTGATAGCATTCCGCATAAGTTAACTAAACTCTACACACCTAAATTTTTTCTGGTTTCTATCTTAGGTGCAAACACTAGACTCTTGCTAGAGTTGAGTTCTCAGTCCAGTCGATTTTTTGAGCAAGTTGACGGGAGATGCCTGGTCGTCACCGATTACGCCTCAATCCTGAATTTATACTGCGATCGCCCTTTTAATTAATAGTGAATGGTTGACAGTTTGTACTTTGACAACTTGGACAAACAAGCACGTTGAATAGCATGGCATACCAAATTTTGAGCTTTATATTTATTTATTATTACTCATTCCATAAGCTTAGAACATCAACCAGAATCTAGTCTCGTTACTTGCCACTCCGAACATTCTCTCGTTGTTGCTCCACACGTTGCTGGAACGGCTCGATAAAAAGTACAAGCTTCTGCGTTCCCATTTGCCCACTCGTAAAACCTTTTTCGATGATTCGAGGGCTTTGACTCGTTATCTCTATTTCGAGAACTGGGAGCATCTGCTCACTTTTATGATTGAGGGATTAGAGCGACATATCCCAAGCAACAGTCGCTAAACTTCCATGATAAGAACTGCCGTCCTAGAGATGTTCTAAAGGCTTACCCATAGTCAGGGGTAACATTCTTTTATAAATCTTTACAGACTATCTGCTCCGTTCGGCCACTTTCATCTCTATAATCAATGCAGCTATTCAATAGCTATTTAGTTATTAAAATTGATTTCCTAGAGATCCCTATGGTTAGCACGTTATCTAAGCCTGTTGCAGTAGAACTCAAGCCCGGTATTAAAGCTCCGGTGCAAGAAACCATTCTCACTCCCCGCTTTTACATTACGGATTTTGAGGCGGCGGCCAACCTGAATCTGTCTGCTCAGGAAGAAGAATTGCAGGCGATGTTGGAAGAGATGCGGAATGACTACAATCGTCACCACTTCACACGGGATGAAAGTTTTCAGCAATCTTGGGATCATTTGGATGCTGATGCTCGCCAAGGTTTTATTGATTATTTAGAGCGTTCCTGTGTTTCGGAATTTTCAGGATTTCTTCTCTTTAAAGAACTTTCTCGCAAACTGAAGGGTCGTAACCCCTTACTATCAGAAATTTTTCATCTCATGGCCAGGGATGAAGCCCGTCATGCTGGTTTTCTCAATAAGGCGATGGCTGATTTTAATTTATCTCTGGATTTGGGGCATCTCACCAAAACTCGCACCTACACTTTTTTCCCCCTAGCTTGGGTCATTTATACGGTCTATCTTTCTGAAAAAATTGGCTATTGGCGTTATATCATTATTTTCCGTCATTTAGAAAAACATCCCGAAAATCAGTTTTATCCACTTTTCAACTATTTTGAAAGTTGGTGTCAGGATGAAAATCGTCACGGAGATATTTTTAAGGCTCTTTTGCGATCACAGCCTGGGTTATGGAATAGTTGGAAAGCTCGCTTCTGGAGTCGTTTCTTCCTCTTAACTGTTTTTGCAACTCACAGCTTAACAGTACATGAACGGACAAATTTCTACGATTCTCTAGGTATTAATGCGACAGAATTTGATCAAGCCGTTATTCGTGAAACCAATGCCACCGCGGCCCGTGCTTTCCCCACTGTTTTAGATACCGAGCATCCTGATTTTTATCCTCGTCTGCGTTGTTGCTGGGAAAATAATTTAAAAATTGCTCGAATTAACGAAAGCGATCGCCCGGCAGTCTTGAAATTTCTGCAAAAATTACCTTTACAACTATCCATTTTTGGTCATCTTTTCCGTTTGTTTTTGATCAAACCGATTGATGCTGAAGCTTTGCGGGAAGTGGTTCTTTAGGCATTACTTCTCTAATGGCAGAGAACTGAAGGTAGGGAGTTGGGAGGATTTTCTCTCGATTCCCTTTTTTTATTGCTTTTTTAATACTTCTGGCTAGACTTGCTATTATGTCTCAAAAATAGTCCATCAATGATGGAGCAAACCATGACCATCACCTTAACAAAAGAACCTGTCGGCCTCGAAGATTTCATCACTAATTCTCCTCTTTTCTGCTTTCCCATCGGTCAGAATTGCTGTAAATGAGAGCCGATCTTGTAGGATAGAGGGTGATCTTCCATCAAGACTTTTGCTGCTCTATGCCTCCTCGTTGGCCCCGTAAACCTGATCGTAGTGATCCCGCCTTCCGTCGATTGGACGATCGCATGAATTTTGCTGTTCACGTTGCTGGGTTTTTGGCCATTAATTCTGGACTCTGGTTTGTTCATAATCTACGGCAATGTGATTGGCCCTGGCTTTTTCCCTTTTCAGGTGTCTGGCTGGGTTTCTTATTACTCCATCTCCTTTATATTGCGGCGATCGCCGACTATTCTGTAAAATCCAATGGCTAATTCCCCCTCTACCCCAGCGATCGAAGCCCTAGCAGCCGAGATTGGTGAAAGTATTTATATTGATGTGGCGAAATGGCATCTCTACCTCGCCGAAGCCCATCTGCATACCCCCCTAGCCGAAAGCATTTATCCCCTGCTCTCCAAACCCCTTCAAGAAGATGACGTTCTCGCTCGACTACGAAGTATTTCCGTTCCATTAGGAGGGGGCAAAGTGCAAGTATCTTTGGCAGATCTTGTCCCGGTCAGTTGCCAAATTCGGTTGCTAGATTTACTGGAAGAATATCAGCGTAATCTTTAACAGGCAATTTCTGAACTGTCTTATTCTTGGAAACATTCTGATCTCGCTACCGTCATAATGGCAAGTGTGTGAGGAGTAAGAACGACAAAAGAAACTCTTGGGGTCGAAACAAGGCAAGACTCCCAGGAGTTTTTTATTTTTCAACTTTCGTTGATGCCTATCCGCCGCCCTTTTCTTCATCCCCAAAGATCCAAGCCGCTATTCCTAGGATCAGTATTCCGATGCAGATCTTGGCAAAGTTTTGCAGCCCATCCAACAATTCCAGGGGAAATATAATTAATAGGCCGTTAAACAGCCAATTGCCTAGCAAAATTAGGGTTAAGACCACAATAAAGGGCATAATTTTTTGAACGAGGCGATAATTATTAGCTTCGTAATTGTCTTAAAAACGGCGTTTCAGTTGTTGCCAACGACTCAGATAGCGCGATCCTAGAATAACGACTTGGTGCGGATCGAGAAACGATAGAGTCAGAGTTTGACCCAATCAACAATCAAAAACCAGACCAACGCATAGCCCCAACTCGCTAACATCCCCATAATTCTGCATTGAAAACATTTCCTCTAAGCCCAATTGACGACAAGTTTCCTTGGCGATCTCCTTTACTCAATCGTAGAATGTGTTTTTTATTTTCTGCGGCGATATAACATCAGAAACGGTAATGCGAGTATCAAAAAGGGTATTGTGCTGGGTTCGGGGACAGTCGCGATCGTCACATTATCCAATCCCCATGCCTCGTCGTAAAATGGCTGAAGGTAGGAGTATGACCAGGTGAACGTATTAGTCCCAGTGTTGAGTTGAACATTTGGCACTTCAAAACGATGCCCTGAAGTTGAATCAGCAAACCCTGCTACCCCTGCCCAGAGTTGGGACACACTAGCACCGCTTGGGTTTGAAATGAGATAGTTGTTTGCTGGGGTGTCAGAGTATGCGCCGATCAAGGCTGTTGCCCCATTTACTGAGAACGTAAGAAGATCGGTACAGCAGTTAAAACCGTCCAAAGTACGAAAACCAAGCAAGTCGAAACGCAAGTTGGCGGTTAATGTAGTTGGTACGTCGATGTTTAAGCTGACCGACTGAACATTAACATTGTTGTTCAACTCCCCAAGAAATCCTACCGATGGGCTTTTAAACGACCAATTGGGTTTTTGATTCGTGAAATCATCAGTGAAAATTACAGCAGCACCTACACTTTTCAATGGAGTGATTCCAATAAGAAAAACGTATGCGGTTATCATCCTACAGAGAAAGCGTCGCATCGCAAGTATCCTCAATTTCTCCAGTCTTTGCTCTTGAAGGAACTCCCCGTAGTTGAGAACTTCCCTCTACAGTTATATTGATTTTCTCGAAAACATCATCTAGAGTACAGATTTTTTTAAGGATCTTTCCATATTTTGATCGTAGCTAGAATGTCCATTGAAAATCCTCAGTACAAGATGATTATAACGAGAAATTAGATTTTACTTGATATCCTCAAGACTGCTAAACAGGAAAAATCACAAGAGCGGCGATCGCACTAAAGTGAAATTCATTAGTACGGAGCAATGAGTGAACACATAAATTGGAAGGTGATGAGTGGATATTCCGAAGAGCTAAAGTCCATTTTCAGTAAATATTCAGAATGATACTAAAATAATGATCTACTGATTGAAATCCTTACTTTTCGTTCTTAATACAATTTCAGAAGAAAACCAGGAAGTTACTAAAATTAATTTGATTTTTGGCGTTACTAATTTTGAGTGGAGATCTGCTTTTGCCACATTTTTAAAAACTATACTCAAACTAACTTTTAGATACGTGCAAAGTTACTATTGCTCTTCTTGATTCAGCAACGCCGATTTAGAGCGTTAATCACGTTAATAATGCCAACCATCTCCATCTGCGTTCGGTTTACCAATAATTTTTAAATTTAAAGAGACTAAATAAGACAGTCCATCTCTAATTTGTTGTGGACTACCCCATAGTTCAATATCAAAATAGCCCGGTTCGTTAGTATTTTCCAGCAACTTAGCTCCCAAAATATTGACACTTAAACGATGATGAGAAATTAATTTGGAAATAATTGGCACTTGCTGATAGTAGCAAGGAATCATGATATGTAATCGCAATCGAGTTGAACTAACCATGCTAGATCTCATAGTACCTTAAAATCTCCTTGACTAAAAATATAAAAAATAAGGAATTCCCCCTAAAAATAGAGGGAACAATAAAAATAGACAAAGACAATGGCAAGAATATTGAAAAGCTACATTAAAAATAAGATCAAGATTTTTTTAAGAAAAGACAAGGGAGAAAATAAAACTTCGCTCCCCTGATTATAGCAGGACAATCTCACTCTCAGTATGCCCAAGAGTTACACTCTAAGACTAATAAGACTAATTGGCCTTAAAGACTTGATCAAAAATACCTCCATCACTAAAGAATTTTTTCTGTGCCGTTTCCCATCCCCCAAAAGTGCTAACTGTAAATAGTTTAGGAATGGTTGGATAGTTTTTGGCAAACTGTTTTGCTACAGTGGGATTAACGGGACGGAAACCTGTTTTAGCAAATTCTGTTTGGGCTTCAGGGGTGAAAAGATACTTCACAAAAGCAGTCGCAACTTCACGAGTGCCATGCTTATCCACATTTTTATCCACCACCGCAACAGGCGCATCAATGGAAATATTAACCGGCGGCAAAATATAGGGAAGATTTTCACCCTTTTGCTTTCCTAATAACACTTCATTTTCATAGTTTAAAAGTACGTCGCCTTGACCCTGTTTATAAAAAACATCGGTGGATTCACGAGCATCTTTGGGTAAAACTGGAACGTTATTGTAAACCTTAGTTGTAAATTCCCTTGCTTTTGCCTCACTTCCCCCTGTTTGCGTGACTGAGCCCCATAAACCGAGAAAATTCCAGCGAGCAACTCCAGAGGTTTTGGGATTAGCGGTAATCGTTTTTATCTCAGGACGGGCTAAATCACGCCAATCTTTAACTTTTTTGGGATTGCCAGGACGGGTAACTAAAGCCACAACGGATTTAGTAACAATGCCATTATTAGGAACTTCCTTTTGCCAGCCAGCATTGATTAATCCACCTTTCTGAATTTTATCGACATCAGAGGCTAAAGCTAACTGAACAACATCGGCTTCTAAACCATCTAGAACGGCACGAGTTTGAGAACCTGACCCCCCATAACTTTGCTTAAATGTCACGGTTTGGTTTTTCTCTTTCTGCCATTTCGCTACAAATTTGGGAATAATTTTGTCGTAGGCAGCGCGAGTAACCGCGTAAGACACCAAAGTAATTTGTACGTCCTTCGCTTTCTGTTGACTCAGAGCAGGATAGGACATTAATCCACCGATGCCTAGACCCACAATTAAAGTGCCTGCCACGATCGCTGTTGGGGATTTGAGTCGTTTGGTCAGGAACGGAAAGGAAGGTAATAACGTTGATTGGGTTGCTGTCTTAGCCTGGTTCCACATGGGTTGTTAAATGTGCTCTCTCTGTAAACTACGGTAATTATATCGGAGTATTGTTGTTTTGGCAAGTAAAAAATATTTTTATTGGATTAACTTGTCAAGAAAACGAGCAAGAGTAGGGAGTTTTGCTTACAAAGTGCTATCGCCATGAAAGGAAAAAAGGATTAATGTTTAGCCCAAAAAGATACATCGGTTACAAATTCTGTCCCTTTTTCTTGCCTTTTCTAATGTCCTATGGGATAGTGAACAAACTAAAATCCTATCGACTTGGTGTATTTTGTCTATGGCGATCGCAAATTGGAATCAATCTCGACCAGAAGTTTCTCTTTACCCTTTGCAACCGCGAGAACTTCAGCGTCTTTGGTGGCAGGCTTATGCCTATACAACCGTTTCGGGAATCTTGCTTTTAACCCTCGTGGGATTAGGCAGTTTGTTTTTATACGAACAAGTCCTCAAATGGGCCAAAGTTTGTCGTCAGAACTCAAGCTATCTGGTGCGGACTAGTCTGGAGCGTCGCAAATCCCTCGGCTAAATCCCATTCATCCAGGGGAACTTCTTCCCGATCAGGCGTTTGAAATAGCGATGTACTCAGATAACGTTCCCCAAAACTGGGTTGAATAACGACAATTAGTTTGTCCGTATTTGCAGGTCTTTTTCCCACTTCGATGGCAGCAGCCAGGGCGGCTCCGGTAGAAATCCCTGATAACAGTCCTTCTAGACGAGCAAGATGGCGACTATATTTAATGGCTACTTCATCGCTAACTTGCATAATTTCGTCGATCAGATCTAGCCGCAACACAGGGGGAATAAAACCGGCCCCTATTCCCTGAATTTTATGGGGGCCAGGAGACCCCCCCGAAAGAACAGAACTGGAGCTTGGTTCAACGGCGATCGCCTGAAAACTGGATTTACGGGGTTTAAGGGCTTCGGCAATGCCAGTGATGGTTCCCCCCGTGCCAACACCCGCCACAACGATGTCCACTTGACCGTCTGTATCTTCCCAAATTTCCGCCGCCGTGGTTTCTCGATGGATCTTCGGATTAGCAGAGTTATAAAACTGTTGCAGCATAAAAGCGTTGGGAGTTTCGGCCACAATCTCTTCTGCCCGCGCGATCGCTCCTCGCATTCCCTGAACACCAGGGGTTAATTCCACACGCGCCCCAAAGGCTTTGAGCATGGCCCGTCGTTCTACACTCATGGTATCGGGCATAGTGAGAATCAGATTGTAACCCTTGGCGGCGGACACCATGGCCAGGGCAATTCCCGTATTACCAGAAGTTGGCTCAACGAGAATTGTTTTATCTGGCTGAATTAACCCCTCCGACTCAGCCACTTCAACCATGCTGATGCTAATGCGATCCTTGACCGAAGCCGTTGGATTCATGCCTTCTAACTTGACGACGATTTGGGCTACCACACCTTCTAAAGTAGGAATAGTATTGAGTTGGATCAGGGGAGTTCGTCCCACCAGTTGGGTAATATTTTCGGCAATACGCATCTTGAAACGTCTTAGATCTAAGCAGAGTATGGTATGAGGCGATAGTTGGTAATACGAGGCGATCGCCTTGACTTTTGGGGAATTAAGCAGGCGATTGGCCCAGCCCTTGAATGGCTTGTTGGGCTTGTTCTAAGGCTTGATTAACTGCCTCGATCTGGTTATGGATTTGAGTACGGAAGGCCGCTGTGGTATTTTTCTTGGCTTTTTCGGTGCTATCGGCCAGAGCATTAATCGTCTGAACGGCAGCATCTAAAGATTGTTGAAGATTTTGGGACTGGATTTGTAGCTGACTTTGCAGTTCATTGGGAGCATCGCCTAGGGTGGCAGCTAGTTTTTTGTTCACCTTTTGCAATTTTTCTACCAGATCATCAATTTTATCGGCAGCATTCTCTAGGGCATCCTGTTTATTTTCTAGAGATTTTTTAATCTGTTTCTGTACAGCGACATCGGTAGTCGTAGCGGCTTCTTCCAGTTGGCTGGCCAGGTCAGCGATCGCTGTTTGGGTTTTGGCGAGGGCTCGATCAAATGTACACTGAGTTTTTGTTACCCATTGGGGAAGAGGGCTAGGCGCTGAAGATTCCGGCGCAGGGGCTGGAGGTTCACTAGTACTTTCTGTCGTCGTCGAAGCAACAGGTTGATCCTGGGACTCATGAATAGTGAGGGCTTGGGCCGGAAGATGAATGAGCAGCAAACTAACAACCAATAATACCACCGCCAAAATTTGGCCCAGCATTTTGGGTTTCAGGGGATGACTCCAGACAGGTAGCGGCTTCATAGTGAATATCCTTCCAATAGAACTGGACTGCATTCTACTTGAATTTCAATTCATTTGCAAATTATTTAAAAATTAAATAAAATTAAATTACTATTGGTTTTCACAAAAAGGTGTGTTATGGTGAGTTTGCCATGATGGCGAAATTCGTCAAACTGGCCGAGTCGCCTAAGTCCAGTGGACAACGGAGGTAGTATGGGGATTCTGATTAAAGAGGTTTCTAAGCATTTTGGACAATTCCACGCGCTTAAGAAGGTAAATCTTCAGATTAAGGAGGGTTCTCTGGTCGCCTTGCTGGGGCCCTCCGGTTCAGGCAAATCCACCCTGCTGAGGGCGATCGCCGGTTTGGAACCGCCCGACAGTGGACAAATTCTGATTCATGGTCAGGACACAACTTATCTTGATGTCAGAAAACGCAACATTGGCTTTGTTTTTCAGCACTATGCCCTCTTTAAAGAGATGACCATTTGGGAAAACATTGCCTTTGGCCTAGAAATTCGCAAAATATCGCGCTCCCAGGCAAAAAAACGAGTGGGAGATTTATTAGATTTAATTCAATTACAGGGTCTCGGCGATCGCTATCCCAATCAACTATCGGGAGGACAACGCCAACGAGTCGCCTTAGCTAGAGCTTTAGCAGTTCAACCAGAAGTTTTACTGTTAGATGAACCCTTTGGAGCCTTAGATGCCAAAATTCGCAAAGAATTAAGACATTGGTTGCGACGACTTCATGAGGAATTCCCCGTTACAACGGTTTTCGTAACTCACGATCAAGAAGAAGCCATGGAAGTCGCAAATGAAATTGTAATTATGAATAAGGGAGCGATTGAACAGGTCGGCACAACCGCCGAAATTTACGACAATCCCGCCAGTGCTTTTGTGATGGGCTTTATTGGTGCCGTCAATGTCTTACCCCCCACAGCCCGTTTAGTTCAAGAAACCTTAGAACGACCGACAACTAAACCCGTCTTTGTTCGTCCTCGCCAAATTCAAATCCTAACGGAGTCTATTCCCCGGACAGTACCGGCTGTAGTTCAACGCATTACCTTTTTGGGAGCGGAAATTCAGCTACAGTTAGCCGACCTCGAAGGAATCGATTTTGACGTGCATTTGAATCGCCATCAGTTTAACGATTTGAGCATCAAGGTCGGTCAACAAATTTTTGTAAAACCCTTAGAAACTCGTTTTTTTGCTGAGGCTGCCTAATCTTTGTCTATGGAAATTCCCTTCTCTACTCGTTCATTGAATCCTAAGACTACTTCTCGTCAGCCGGATACTGCCATTGCCGGACGTATTATTTTGATCTTGCTGATTTTGGTAATTATCTCTACCTTTTTTGTGGTCATTCCGGCCGGAAAACGAGGGGTTTTAATGGAATTTGGTCAGGTTAAAGAGATAGTTTTGGCGGAAGGTTTACATCCCCTTATTCCGGTCGTTAATACGGTTGAAAAACTGAGCGTTAGGGTACAAAAACAGGAAATTATTGTCCAAGCAGCTTGCCAAGATCTTCAGAATATTTCCCTAGAGGTGGCTCTTAATTGGCATTTAGATGCAAGTAAAATTTATCTCATTTTTCAGCATATTGGCAACCAAAACCAGATTATCGATAAAATTATTAATCCTTCACTTTCAGAAGTGATTAAGTCTGTAACGGCTCAATATACTGCCGAAGAAATGATCACACAACGCAGTCAGGTTAAAACAGAAGTCGATACCAAACTCCGCGATCGCCTAAAAGTTTACCATATTTTAATGGATGAGCTATCTTTCCTTAATATTCATTTTTCTGAGCGTTTTCAAGAAGCAGTTGAAGCAAAACAAATTGCTGAACAAGAGGCCAGAAGGGCTGGCTTTATTGCCCAAAAAGCCTTAAAAAAGGCAGAGGCAAAAGTCAATCTAGCGAAGGGAGAGGCTGAAGCCAATCGCTTAATTCAAGCATCCTTAACCCCAGAAATTTTACAAAGGCAAACCCTCAAAAAGTGGAATGGTCACTTACCTTTAATTGTGGATAGTAGCAGTCAAAAAATTTTAGATATTAATGAGTTAATTAAGTATTCTCAATATTCCCAATCCTATTGATTAAGTTTATGATTCTTGACAAGAGTGATTTGCCAGAATTTCCTCAAAAGCTTGAGAGATACGGGTTTGGAAACGTTGATAATGCTTAAGTTTTAAGACAGGACGGACAATTTCGGCAAGGCTTTTACTGTTAGATTCAAGTATATTAATTGCCCGAAGCGTATTTAATTTAACTTCTTTTTTGACCATGAGTTCTGGTAAAGCCGTTGCCCCAACGCCACTTTCTACTACCGCTTTCACCATCTCACTACTATTAAAGACTAAAATAATCTCTAAATCTTGAGGTTTAATTCCCCAATTTTGTAATGCCTGTTCAAACATTTGTTGGGTTCCCGATCCCGCTTCTCGCATTACCCAGGAGGTCGTTAATAGATCTTCGACCTGAATGACTTCCCTTGTAAACCAAGGATGGGATTTTCCGACCACAATTTTTAGGCGATCGCTACCAACAACCTCCGACGTTAAGGTTTTTTGCAAAGGTATCTTAACTTCCCCAGCAATAATACCCAAATCAAATAGACCAGTAGCGGTTCCTCCACAAATATCATCTGCATTAGCTAAAGTACAATTAACCACAATGCCAGGATATTTACATTTAAACTGACTAATACGTTCCGGCAGCCAGTAGTTACCCACCGTAAAACTAGAACCAAGATTTAACTCGCCTCTTTGTAAATTATTGAGTTCCCGTAATCCTCGCTCTGTTAATATCACTTGTTCTAAAATTTTCTGTGCTTCAATTTGTAGCATTTTTCCAGCCGCTGTGATTTCAATACGCCGTCCAATCCGATGAAATAGTTTTACGCCATATTCCGATTCTAAATTTTGAATGGCTGCACTCACAGCTGGTTGGGTAATATAAAGAGCATCTGCCGCATTCGTAAAATGTAAATGATCGGCAACCGCCAAAAAAATGCGTAATTGCTCTAGGGTCATGGATAAAGATCAAAGAATTAACAAAATTTAACTACTTTAATTTTATCGGAAAACTGAACAAAAATCTAAAATAGACAAATTTACTGATTAATTAATAATTAACCTAATCTCTAGACAAAAATTTTAGTCAAGGAGCAGTAGTTGTAATAAAAATTAATGCCAGTACATACTACTTGGCAGTGCAGTTTAACACGAAAGAACTATTACGGGGGGTTGCAGTATTTATACTCATCTTTTTTCTCGCAATGGAGCTTCTTATCAAGTTCTTGATATTTCTCAGATAAAGTGTAGCTATGAAAAATAAAGATTTTATTTAAGGTCTTCTTATTTAATGGTATCGCTTATAAAAAAGGCAATTATCAAAATCAATTTATAAATTTAATAATAGTAAACTTTTCGGATTTTTACTATTAGCCTTCTTGTAGCGTCAATTTTTTTATTAAATATCTCAATAATAAGATTTCATTCTATGAAACTTCTCTAAAATCCCATCTATCGCCAAAAGGCTAGATTATGGAAAGAAACGCTCTAACGTTATCTCCTATCATCTCTACTGAAAAACTTTACAGGTTAGTTACTGGTTGGATCTAAGCCCTTTGGCTATAAAAATAATGAGCAGAAATGAATATGTTAGCTATAAAAATATCAACAATAACAGCGTTCTATCCACTAGGATTTTCAAAACAGCAAGGATGGACACTAATTGAACTAGCGGCGGTTGCTACCATTACTGGTATCTTAGCTGCCCTGGCAACTCCGAGCATGATGGCCACTGTTAAAAAAAATCAAATTGCCGAGGGAGCAAGCCAAATCAAAGGAGCTTTGCAAGATGTACAACAACAGGCAATGAGACAAGGAAAAACATGCACTGCCACAATCGCTAATAATACCGTAACAGCTTCTCCTGTTGGTTGTATTTCAGAGAATCCCCAAATGCCAGCTTCAGATATAACTGTGACAACAGCAAATTTTGCAAATACCCCTGCTACTATTGCTTTTTCTTTTAAAGGAAACTCTGTCATTTCTACGACTGCCGATCCAGCAACTATTATTGTTCAGGCTTCTGGTAATGGCTCTAAGAAATGTGTGATTATTTCTACCGGATTAGGAATTGTTCGATCTGGAGATTACTCAGGAACAACCTGTACACCTTCATTATAATTGCACTGGTGGGGCGACAAGAGAGCTAGAAGACAGACATAGCAAGCAACTTAGCCCTTTTACCTCGAATG
>JAYKJI010000070.1:0-6599 GCA_035285405.1 Snowella sp.
GATAGATTAAACAAAATTCGTATTTTGACTTCTCATCATAAGTATAAGTTATCTCTGCTTTTTCAGTTTATACTTCCCTAACCCACATTTCTTTCGTTTTTTGACTTTTTCAGCAAGCCCTAGTTAAGCCTTGCTACTTTTTCGGCGATCGCCTTACCAATTTCGAGAGAAGCGGTGGCCGCAGGGGAAGGTGCGTTACACACTTGCAGCATTTTTTCCCCTTCAATGATCAGAAAATCTTCCACCAATTGACCATTCTTTTTCAAAGCCTGGGCGCGAATTCCAGCCGGATTCGGGATAATATCATCTGCCGTTACTTCGGGAATTAATTGCTGTAAACTATGGACAAAGGCTGCTTTGCTAAAGGAACGAATAATTTCTTGTAAGCCTTCTTGCCAATGCTGACGGGCCAACGTCCAAAAGCCTGGATAGGTCATTACATCACTAAAATCGCGCCAATCAAAATCCGTTTTTTGATACCCTTCTCGTTTCAAACTTAAAACCGCGTTAGGGCCAGCATGAATGCTGCCATCAATCATACGGGTAAAATGGACACCTAAAAAGGGGAAATCAGGATTGGGAACAGGATAAATTAGATTTTTAACTAAATAGCGTTTTTCGGGTTTTAGTTCATAGTATTCTCCCCGAAAAGGAACAATTTTTGCATCTGGATTTTCCCCTGCTAACTGAGCAACGCGATCGCTTTGTAGGCCAGCACAGTTGATCACAAAATTGGCAGCAATGGGATTTTGATAGGTTTCTAAAATAAAATTAGCATCCCCTTGGGCTTGACGAATTATTCCAGTGACTTGAGTATTAAGACGAATTTCACCGCCCTGCTCTTGAATCAATTCACCATACTTCTGACAAACTTTTTGATAGTTAGTAATACCGGCAGTGGGTACTAAAATTCCAGCCAAACAGCGCACATGGGGCTCGTGTTCCTTGACTGCTTCTGCACTTAACTTTTTGACGGGTAAACCATTTTGCAGACCCCGTTGATAAAGATTTTCGAGGAGAGGTAATTCTTTTTCCTGAGTGGCCACAATAACTTTGCCACAAACATCGTAGGGAATTGCCTGGGTTTGGCAAAAGTCCACCATTGACTGATTCCCTGATTTGGTAAATGTTGCCTTAAAACTGCCTGGTTTGTAATAAATACCAGAGTGAATGACCCCGCTATTATGGCCAGTTTGGTGATAGGCTAATCGACTTTCTTTTTCTAAGATAATGATTTGAGCATTGGGAAAACGCTGACCAAGGAATAATCCCGTCGATAGGCCAACAATTCCACCGCCAATAATGGCAAAATCGTAGGGCATTATAACAAAATTGAGAGAATATTAATAGATAATTTTAGTCTAGATTTGGCTAAGAGACTGTTAATACCAAGGGGGAATCCCCTCATGTCAGTAACTAATTTCTGACTTCATTCTTTGTAGGGTGATTTGCATTTGATCAAACATCTGTTGAGGGGTAATACCAAATTGACCTAACTGGGTTTTTAACTGCTCAACCGTCATTTTTGCCATAAAGTCTTCAGAAAGCTCAAAGCGTTTCATAAAAATTTTGTAGCGATCCATCAATTCTTCCATTTTATCAATAAAAATAATTTTCCCCTCTCGATCAAATTTGCCATATTCACCCCCTAACTGCATCAGGGATTGATAATCTTCAAACAGTTGTTTGGCTTCATGTTGAACGACTTCCGAATCAAAAAATCCCATAGTAGTCCTGCTTTCCCCAAAAAGAGATAATTGAATAAGGGTTTTCTCAATGCTTACCTCTGTATTCTAAAATAGAAGCAAGTTATCGTAAAATACGGTTTTCCGTATCGGTCTTTGCCGCCAAGAGCGATCCTGGCCACTTCCTAAATTCTAAGTAATTTTTAGCCAATTAGCCTAAGTCGTCTATGTCTGTCTTTGAGCAACTGACCCGTCACCCTAAAAAACGTAAACTGGCGATCGCCCTGGCCTTGCTTTCAACGGTTTTGCCCTGGCCGATTGCTGGACTGCATAAATTTTATCTCGGTCAGCCTCTTTGGGGCGGTATTTACTTGTTACTGTGGCACACTCCCATTCCTCGCATTGCCTGTGCCATTGATGCCGTCTGGTATTTAGTTCAGGGCGAGGCCGCTTTTGAACAGCAATTTAATGGCTTAAATCTTAATACAATGCACCAAAATGGGACGATTCATGAGATTCACGCCACTCCCGTCAGTGCGATCGCCGAATCCTTAAGGCAATTAGAGCAACTACGCCAGGAAGGTTTAGTATCAGAGTATGAATTTGAGCAAAAGCGTCGTCAACTTATTGACCGTATGGTCTAGACCCATTGGCGATCTATAAACTCCTCACTGTCAGCACCTAGGGTTATCAACGGGATTTTTCTTGAGATGATTATGATTAATCTGCGGCGACAGTCTTTGAAACGTCGAATTCTGAATGATCCATTTTACCGCTTCCAATCCCTTGAAGAAGTGGCGATCGCGGTGGAATTGGGGATTAAAATTGAAGTAAATCAGGCCACGGTGGATGAATGGTTACGATTGCCAGGCATTTCTATTCATCAAGCCAGAAATTTGGTGGAATTAAATGGTATGGGAATGCAATTTTGTTCTGTGGCGGATTTGGCAGCAGCTCTGAATATTCCTCTACAAAGATTACAACCGTTAACCGGAATTTTATCCTTTAGTTTCTATGACCCAGAAAGCTTACTGGCTCCCCAACGTCTTAATATTAATCAGGCAACCTTGGAACAATTGATTAAAATCCCCTTTATTGATCTAGGATTAGCAGAAGGACTGTTGCTAGAACGAGAACGTCATGGTCAATACCAGAACTTAGTGGATTTTCAGCGTCGTCTGGGTTTACCGATGGAAACGACAGTTCAATTAATGCACTATTTACAGTTTTAGAAAGGTTTAGACGGGCAGGACTGAGTTATGACGAGACGGGCTTTATTGTTAATTAATCGTCACGCTCGTCGTGGAAAACAAGCTTTTGCTCAGGCAATTGATTTGCTCGATGATTTAGATTTTGAGTTAATTACTGTTCCGGTTAAGGCCGCAAAATCCTCCTCCGATTTTATTAATCATTATGCGGATTCCATTGATCTAGTCATTGTGGGGGGAGGGGATGGCACTCTTAACAGTGTAGTCAATAGTTTGGTCGAACATCATTTACCCCTTGGTATTTTACCATTGGGAACGGCCAATGATTTAGCCCGTACTCTCAATATTCCCAATGCCATCACGGAGGCTTGTCAGGTCATTGCTCAGGGTCATCGGAAGGCAATCGATTTAGGGCAAGTCAATGACAATTATTTTTTTAATGTCGCTAGTTTAGGCATTAGTGTGGAGATTACCCAAAAACTGACCAGGGGAGCTAAACGACGTTGGGGAATTTTGGCCTATGCTCTAACTGCCCTACAGGTTTTAACCCAAATGCGACCTTTTCATGCCACTATTCAGGCAAATGGTCAAACGGTGACGGTCAAAACCATTCAAATTGCGGTGGGCAATGGTCGTTATTATGGCGGTGGAATGGCGATCGCGGCCGATGCTACGATTGACGATCAACGTTTGGATTTATATAGTTTAGAATTGCGTCATTGGTGGCAAATTTTTCATCTTTTATTGCATTTACCCCAGGGACGACAACAACTACTTCCCTGGGTAAGAACGTTGCAAGCCGAGACATTAGAAATCACGACCCGTCGCTCTCGTAAAATTAATACTGATGGTGAGCTTATTACCCACACACCCGCCAATTTTGCAGTAATTCCTAAAGTTTTAGAAGTGTTTGTTCCGGCTCATTTTGCCGACAGTCTTTAAGTATTACCAAAAATAACTGGCTCGGTTTTCAGCCCAAATTTTATTTTTAATTTATGCCCCAACCCCAATGGCAAGTTCGCCCCCCTACACCTATTCCGGCTGATTTTCTAAAAGCGGTTAAAACCTTTTGTCCCGATTCTGACGGTCAAATTGCCGCCCAATTACTTTGGCAACGGGGCATTAATACCATTGCTAAACTCTTACCCTTTATTGACAGCGATCGCTATCATCCGACCAGTCCCTTTGTATTTGGGCAGGAAATGAAATGGGCTGTACAACGTCTTAAAAAGGCCAGAGAAGCTAGGGAAAAAGTGACTATTTGGGGCGATTTTGATGCCGATGGCATTACCGCAACCAGTGTTTTATGGGAAGGCTTAGGGGAATTTTTCTCTCAAGGAGAGCAATTAAGCTTTTATATTCCTAATCGTTTAACCGAATCTCATGGTTTGAATATTCCCCAATTAGAAAAATTAAGGGTATCGGGAACAAAATTAATGATTACCTGTGATACGGGTAGCACGAATTTAGCCGAAATGGAATATGCCCAGGCCTTAGGATTAGATATTATTATTACCGATCATCATACGTTACCGGATCAACGTCCGCCCGTCCTGGCCATCATTAATCCTCGGTATTTTGCCGAAGAGCATCCTCTCTATCACCTCTCAGGGGTCGCAGTGGCCTATAAGCTCATGGAAGCTCTCTATGAGACCTTACCGGATATTCCCCGATCGCCGATCACGGATCTCTTGGATTTAGTGGCGATCGGTTTAATTGCTGACCTGGTGCAATTGCAAGGGGACTGTCGTTATTTAGCCCAAAAGGGAATTCAAAAACTACAAAAACAACTTAAACAAACTACCCGTCCAGGCATTGCCGCCCTATTAAAACTTTGTCAGAAAAACGGCGATCGCCCCACCGATATTTCCTTTGGGATTGGCCCCAGAATTAATGCCATTAGTCGTATTCAAGGCGACGCGACTTTTGCGGTGGAATTACTAACCAGTCGTGATGACCAACGCTGTCAACAATTAGCAGAAGAAACGGAATTAGCCAACACTCGCCGTAAAGCTCTTCAGAAAACGGTCGCAGCCGAAGTCAATCAACAGCTTGAGCGTCTAGATCTCTCCACCACCGGCGTAATTGTCTTAGCCGATCGCCAATGGCCAGGGGGCGTATTAGGATTAGTCGCTAGTCAAATTGCCCAGGACTACGGCAGACCAACCCTTTTGTTGACTCAGAGTGGTTCTCTTCTGCGCGGATCAGCCCGTTCAGTGCGCGGCATTAATTTATATGAATTACTAAAATCCCAACAACATTTAATGACGGGTTTTGGTGGTCATCCCTTTGCGGCGGGTTTGAGTTTGCCGGTAGAGAATTTGTCATTGTTTCGAGAGGCTATTAATCAACAGTTTCGACAAAGTTATCCTGATAGTCATTATTGGCGATCCCAACTGGAAATTGATGCCACTGTTACGGTGTCTCAATTGGGTAAAGCCTTATTTCGAGAATTGCGCTTGCTAGAACCCTGTGGGATGGGTAATCCGGTGCCCAAATTACAGTTAAACCACTGCACTTTTCAAAAGGTTTGGAATAAAAATATGCAGGATACCAAAGGGAATAAAGTACAATATCTTAAAACCACATTTTTGCTGTTGGATGACACCGTAACCGAAGGTTTTCCAGGCATTTGGTGGGGTCATAATAAAGATGAAATTCCTGTCGATCAGGCCTGTGACGTGGTGGTGGAATTAGATTTTAATACCTATCATGATCGCTACGAAGTGCGTTTAATCGATCTACGTTTAAGTCAAAATCCAGATTCTTCTGCTTTGCACAATGCTCCCACTCTATTAGACTGGCGACAGGATCAGCCTAATTTAGATGATGCAAACAATCTGCATATCCTAGAACATTGTCCTAGGGATTGGCCAGAATTACAGCGAGTTTATCGAACAGCCCAAAGCCAAGCTGATCTCAATGGCAAGACCAAGGAACAAGTTTTAGCGTTGGCCTATCAAGTTCCTGAACAATCTCCTGAACAAATTCTCGATCAGTTTATTGGTTTAGCAAAAGCCCTGAGTCAACAACAGGGAAAAATCAGTCTGGAAAGTTTTCAGCAACGGGTCGGATTGAGTGAGACGAATTGTCGGCGTGGTTTGGCTCTACTTCAGCAGCTAGGCTTTCCCTGGCAAGAACAACAGGGACGATTGCAATTTTTGGCCCCGACTGTCCCCTCGGACGTTAGCCAAGTGCCGCTCTTTTTAGCCGCGATCGCCGAAGAACTATTTCAACGCCAGTATTTTGCTCAAGCTCCGATCAATACGCTGCAAGAACTCCTGCAAAATAGCCTCAATCTCGATCCGACCGCCTGATTCAGATTTTGGGACGAATTTTGCTATTACTCTGCTTAGACTAACAAGAGAGAAATATGATTTACAAATCAAAAAAATGCTCGGTTTATCAAAATTATAGGCGGAGAAACTATTACTCTAAAATGGTCATGCTTTATTATATAGGGGATTTTTAAACCCAACTAATACAGATAACTATTTATCAAAATTATAGTAGATTCAATTAATTTTGAGACTGCCAAAAGCTTTAGATAATAGGGTTTCAGACCAAAAACTTTCTCATTCACAACTTGGAAGGTTATGAGTAGGCAACAAAAAAGTAGGTTTAAACAGGCATCAACACCTCCATAATTTGATTCGCGGACTTTCCTTGACTCAGTAGAGCCTGAGTAAATTCCACCAATTGCTGT
>JAYKJI010000071.1:0-2704 GCA_035285405.1 Snowella sp.
GTTATCGTCTGCGAGTTGGTAATTATCGGGTATTAATGCAAGTCAATCGAGAAGAACGGCTTTTCATTATCACTGAGATCGGTTCTCGTGGTGATATTTATAAATAATACCGAATCCGACATACCGCGCCACAATCCCTCACGGAAGAGGATGTTCGCCAGAGAAGGAGTAAAACGGGGGAAAGCACCTGAGACTGTTTCTTCTGTGAGTCGCTGTTCAGGAAGAGCTAGGATTAGTAGTTCCAGTGGTTCAGGGAGATGAACTGATTAGACAGAGGGATGTTAGCCGTTTCAAGATTGGCGATTGCCTTAACAACCTCCCCTCTACTGAGATTTTTTGAGTAGTCCCTATTCTCATAAATGGCCAAAATACCTGAATGGCGGGGGCTTTCTTGATGGAGGGCTTCAAAATCTCGGCAATTATGAGTTAGCAGGATTCGATTGTTTTGTCGGGCATAGTTCAAGACAACAGGATCAGGCTGTCCAGAAAGTCCTACTTCGTTGACCGTTATGACATCGTGACCAGCAACTCTCAGTATTTTGACAAGAACCTTGGCGAGGGAGTCTTCATCGATGAGTAACCGAAGGCTCAAGCACTACTCCCCTTTCTTCTAAATAACGGCGTTCTTCTTCTGCCTCTTGTTGCAAAAGAGACTGATGGGTTTGGCAATAACAAATAACTTCTTGAATCGCGGCTAAGGGTAAATCCCAATTATCTGCTGCTTCTAGGACGGTATCACCGTTGACCAGCAGATCCGACCAAACTGTATAGGCTCTTAGTTTCTTTCCCTTAAGGTAAAGCTGCTGTCGCCAGGAATGAGGACGCTTCTCTAAATACTGCCATTGGGTTTTTGCTGCGTTGGTGGTCATGGCGATGCCTTGATAAAAGCTCGTATCCCTAGTCTATCATCTGGTTGGTGCGGGGTAATCGTGCTTAATTTGGGTTAGCGATCGCGTTGAGGGGCAGTCAAGGGAGAACGCAAAGGCGAATCCGACATACTGCGCCACAATCCCTCACAGAAGACGATAGTTCGCCTGAGAAGGAGTAAAACAGGGCAAACTAATTGAGAGTCCTTCCCTTGGGAGTCGTTGCTAGGGAGAGAAATATAAAGATTTATTAAAATTGTAGCTTTTGATACTTTGCTGGGGGGGGGGAGCGTGTATTGTCCTGTTGTCCGTCTTTGTTGTTGGGTTGGGCTGTTGCTTGGTCTAGGCTACAAGAGGGGCGATCGCGATTGAAACAAAAGTAAAAATGTAATCTTGGAATAAAATAGTTGAGGTGTTTAATAATGAAAATCTTGACATTAGCTTTTGGGGCAACTGTAGCCACTACAGTGATAGGATTAATGACAAATCCAGCTTCAGCTCTTACATTTGCACAGAATAACTTGCAAGTTTTAAATGAAGCTATTTTGACTACAAGATCTTCACTTGTTCTTAGTTCTATTATTCCTACTAATACTAGCTTTAACTTTTTAGGAAGTTTTGATGAATCTGGATGGTCGGGAACAGTAAGTGACAGTAACTCAAGTTTACCGATAAATCTGAGTTTTAATGCCCAATTTAATACTTCTTTAAATGTGGGAACATTTAGTGGTTCAGGTACGGTTGGTACTTATATATTGAACTCTTCTGGTTCTTATAGTTTTACGGATTTAAGCTCTTCAATAACATCATTAAATTTTTCAAATCTAATAACAGTTGTACCTAGCAATCCAGCGCCTCCAGCCCCACTACCTCCACCTATAGTGACTAGAACAGAGACTTTTGGAAAAACTACAGTAATACAGACTCTTCCAAATAATGGTGGTACACTTGTGACAGATTCAGGCATTATACGAATTTTTTTAGTAAACCCTCCAAATCCAGATAAATTACTTTCTCAAACACCACAGACTTCACAGACATTAATTCCTCCACCGCCACCGCCACCTCGTCCTCCATTGCGTTGTACGCTTGATTCAAACGATGGTACTTCATATTCATCCCTTGTTATATTTTCTAGTTTCCCAGATTGTTCTGGCGGTTCTGTAAATGGCAGAATTACCTCTATCCCCGAACCCGCATCAACCTTATCTCTCCTCGCCCTCGGCACTCTCGGCGCAGCTTCAACCCTCAAGCGCAAACTAAAGCCATCCAAACCATCAGAGAAGGAAACCACAACAGTCTCCTAAAAACCATCAATAAAAAACTTGCGATCGCCCCTTCATTCAGTCACTTGAAGGGGTTTATTTTTACCATCTTTTTTAACCTTAAAAAATTTCCAGTGATCTTAGAAAAGGGTGAGAAACTCGGCTTGATTGATAATTGGAATCACTTGATAAGTATCAATAATTAAAAAATCACCTTTTTTTGCGATCATAACTCATAGTTAAATTAATCTGATGTTCGCGTTAAGGCTATTTTGAGACTTCCTCAACGCGGGAATCAGGGTTCCAGCCAACGACAGAATAAGAGTTTCAGCTTATCCCGAACTTACGTTAATTAGTCATCCCAATCTGAATTCCTAGGCAATAAAGTTAATCTAAACATTTGCCTGACTTAGAGAATCTTGATTCTGTTTTTTTTGTAAGAATTCAATGGGTTGATGAGTAACCAGAGAATAGAGAACATCAGGGTCAGAAACGTTGAATCCTGTAATAAAACTTTACATTGACAAGTATGGTTCTTCGTTACTTAGTATAGTTCGATAGGGTGGCATAAAT
>JAYKJI010000072.1:0-17772 GCA_035285405.1 Snowella sp.
CATGGGTTTTCAAAGGAAAAGGAAAGTTCGTTAGCTTTATCCCCTAAAATCCCCCTTGGCAAGAGGGACTTATGCTTAGAGGTTTTGTGTATCGGTTGTAGGATTGGGGTCAAAGATCGGTGTCGGCTTATCCCCCAGTCTTAGAATTGTAACGGTCAGCTTTCGGAAAAAGCACGTTGCCTTAATGAAACTATGAAGTTTTCATCAAATTTGCGTTATTGGGATTCCAAACGGTAACAAATTAGACCAAACCCAATAACCCCACGACAAAGCTAACATTCATTATCTTTAGTTAGCCGCTAAATAACTTTCAAACAAGTAAAATGAACCAAAAATTTAAAAAGGCTTTGTTATTAATGGTTGAAATGCAATCAAAAATTTTATATATTGTTTCTTATCATTATCATTACAATATTCATCAAATAATTCACTAGATTTATAAAATGCACTTTGATTGTGCATTCTTTTATACTCTTTTTCGATTTTTATATAATTATCCATGTCTCTCAGGAAACACTGCAATTCATAGTCAAGATTGTATCTATGACAGTATTCTACTAAGCTTTTTAAGAAAGAATTCACAATCTCTTCGCTTATAGAACGGTTTATAAACATTGCCAAACAAGGAAACATAATATGAAGAATTGTAATCAGTCCAGATTTATCATTATTGCTCAAGGATGCCATTTTTTTCTGAAATAACGATTGCATCACAGTAGAAGATAAGTCATTACTATAGTATCTTATAAACAGTAAGGAAATAATAGACAGAAAGCTGATAATTATATTTTTATGATTTACTAAATCAAATAAAAATTCTTCTACTTGACTAGATTTATCAAATCCTAGCCATATATTATCTTGAAAGGTTAACATCTTTAAAATATTTACCTTGCTATCATCATCGGCATAAAGCAAGAGTTCGTAGAGATAATAATAGAAATAATTTTCAATATTAGGATTTCTAACAATAATAAAATCTTTTAAATTATCATTAATTGTTGAAATTAGCTGATTATTGCGTTTGGTCAAAATATTGCATCCGAGACTATACTTGTTATATTCAGACCATTTAGAAAACTTATAATTCATTCTTTGTAGCTTTCCATAGATAGGTATAAGTAAATCACTAAAAGAAGGATATAAATTCTTTTTGTCAGAATCATCCAAATAGATATTTTCGATTTTTGAAAAAAGCTCCTCGATAACTCTAGAATAATTTTCTATAGCTTCAATGTGTATTTTAAATGTTTGGTACTCATTGTCGGACATCTTTAATAAAATTTGTCCATCCACAATTGAGTATTCTCTATCAGGGTATTCTAAAGAGAGTTCTATAATTTCTACAGCCAAGTTAATATCAATTTTAAAAAATTCTTTATTGTAAGCATAGTCACGTAGCACATGATGTATCCTACGTTCAGCTTCTCTGGCATCAATTACTTCCTTCGTATAAGCAACGATAAAATCATTAGGAACTCCAGTATCTCGTGACAACTCCCTTGCCCTTATCATAGGGCTTCTTGTCGTCATGCCTATTTTCAAAAGATCGTTTTCATAGCTAGGGTTTGTCAAAACATAAATATACTCAATCTGATAAGCCATAGGTCATACTCTAAAATACGTTTGGTTGGTCAGGATACTTAATAAAATCCTCAATTTTCTTGATGCCAAAATGTGTAATTTTAGTGTGTCCAAAAGCAACATCATCAAGAGAAAGTAGATTTTCATCTATTAAACGAGCGAAAGCTGAATTCGCTTCGTCTTGAGACATTAATCCATTTTCGACTACACGAGCAATAAGTCTATCCGTATTGATTATTGCAATCCCCGACCCGTTACTCGCCGCAATATCGTAGAAAATTTTGAGAATTTGGTAGCGATTAGTTTCTTGTCTGTTCAGTTTTGCTTGATCATTCATGGTAATTTTCCTTAACTTTGTTTTTCCTTGCCGAACCGCTTCCATCGACATATAGGAAGGATCACAATGATAGCATATCAACAAATTACTTGATCGCTGTTGATTTTACTGCCCTCCTCCTGGTTTACAACCAACAAAACCCAACGCCTCAGTATCCAGAAAAGACGAGATCGCGGTTTTGATGGAGGGAAGAAGGGGCGATCGCTGTTTTAGATTTGAGAGTAAAGGGCGATCGTGTTTTTAAATGTGGGAATGAAAGAGGAGATCGCTGTTAATTTTACTGCCCTCGTCCTGGTTTACAATCAACAAAACCTAACGCCTCAGTATCCAGAAAAGACGCGATCGCCATCTCCAAAACAGCCTCAATTGGATAATCAATTTCAACAGCCCTATCAATTAAAGCTAATCTAATGCGCTCAGGTAAACGTTCTAAAATGACGGCTGCATCAGAAGGTGAAAGTTTTTCTAAAAGTAATGTTTGCATAACTTAATTATTCCATTGGTATTTGAACATTGTAAGGCGGTTCAGTGGCTCTCAGAATAATGGCTTCCAATTCCAATAATAGCGTAGGATTTTCCCAATGAGGAATCGCTTGAACTGCAATACGAACGTCATCATCACAGTATTTATCAAGCCAAGCCCACAAAAAAGCTTTGTGACCACCACTAAAGCGACTACGCAAGTTTTTTGTTTTACCAATATAAAGTAAACCATCGGTTTTATGCCTGATCGCGTAAATGCCAGGACGAGCAGGAATATTGTTGAATTTACGATTTAAAGTTTGACATTGTTCAAACGGCATAAAGGCAATAGCATCAAGAATTTTCTGGGCGTATTCTTGGGTTGTAGCGTCATTCATTAATGTGATAATTTAAATTGGGATTGAGAGGAGCGATCGCTAAAGTAAACAACTTTGAAATTCTTCTT
Source organism: Snowella sp. (assembly GCA_035285405.1). Taxonomy (GTDB): domain Bacteria; phylum Cyanobacteriota; class Cyanobacteriia; order Cyanobacteriales; family Microcystaceae; genus Woronichinia. The sequence goes on from JAYKJI010000072.1 coordinate 2,850, forward strand.
GACTAATTGCTTGTCTTAATACCTCATTAATTAAAGATTGATAACCCTCTTCTCCAGCCTTTAATTTAAAATAGGTAATTAAATTTTCATCTAAATCAATTGTAATAGATTGCTTACGGGGTGAGGGCTTAAGACCAACCCGAAAAACAGCATGATCTAAATCAGCTTGAGTCACTTCAGGATATTCATCTTGAAGATCAGAGATTTCTAAAGAAGAGAGATTGTTCATTTTTGTTTGCCTCACGCATGGAAATAATACGAATTTTATCTTCAGTTTCTGTGTGGATAATAACCACAACCCGAAGCCCAAATAATCCTAATGTTACCCAACGTTGTTCACCATAATTTTGACGATTATCCTCAAAAGTAAAAGTTGGGCCAGCAAATACGTTTTCCGCATTGCAAAAATCTAGACCATGCTTTTTAAGGTTACTTTGTCGCTTAGGCTCGTGCCAAGTAAATTTCATACATAGACATTATACAAAGAAGTTGGACAGCGATCGCTGTTTTAAATTGGGATTGAGAGAGGCGATCACTGTTTTGAACTAGGATTAAAGGGCAATCGCTATTTTGATGGAGAAGAGGTGATCGCTGTTTTAAATGTGGGAATTAAGGGGCGATCGCGTTTTTTCTTAATTGGGAAGCGACGATCACACCCTACCATTAAAACCATTGAAATTAATCTACAATGTAAAGCTGAAACCCATTGATGTGATTCCCCAAGGCAACCTTGACTCCAACTTCCTCCTTGCAAGATAGCCACCTCCAACAGAGCCATACCAGCATCCAACAAGCTCTGAACTGGTTTGCTAGTCAACGTCGGCACTGGAATTATCCGCCCAATCCTGAGCTTCAAGCAGCAGTTCGCCAAGACCTACAGGCATTAAAGGCTGCTTTGGCCAAAATTGAACAGCCGGTGATTCGGATTGCGACCTTTGGATTAGTCAGTCGGGGAAAATCAGCGGTAGTCAATGCCTTAATTGGTCAAAAAATTTTACCGACAGGCCCTTTGCATGGTGTCACCCAATGGCCCCAATCGATTCGTTGGCCCTCTGGAGATAAAGTACAAATTGAATTAATTGACACCCCTGGATTGGACGAAATTGCAGGAGAAGCCAGATCCCAAATGGCCCAGGAAGTCGCCTATCAAGCTGATTTAATTCTGTTTATAGTCGCAGGAGATATTACTCGTACTGAATATAACGCGCTTTGCGATCTGAAGGAAAGTTGTAAACCTCTATTATTAGTCTTTAATAAAATTGATCTTTATCCTGAGCAGGATCGGGAAACTATTTTTCAGCAATTACAACAATTAGGTCAAAGCCATCAAAATCTGCCTATTTTTTCAGCGGATGATATTGTGCGAGTGGCCGCAGAACCACCGCCGTTGCTGGTACGCTTAGAATTTCCTGATGCTACCACTCAAGAAACCTGGGAAACACCAGAACCGCAAATTGAAGAACTGCGCCAGAAAATTCTCCAAATTCTTAATCAAGAAGGGCGATCGCTGTTAGCCATTAATGCCTTGGTACAGACCCAAAAAGCAGAGGAAAATATTGCTCGTAAAACTCTAGCGATGCGTCAGGAAGAAGCCGATGCCATTATTTGGAAATATGCCCAATATAAAGCTCTCGCCGTTGCTGTCAATCCCATTGCGGTCTTAGATCTATTGGGAGGCTTCGTTACCGATTTATTTTTAATCCGTGCCCTAGCGCGTCTCTATGGCTTACCAATTACCAGTTTTAAAGCCGGTCAACTTTGGCAGAAGATTTTAATGAGTTCTGGTGGTTTATTAGGAGCAGAATTAAGCAGTAGTTTAATCTTGGGACTGAGTAAAACCACTTCTTTGCTGGAAAGCCCAGGCAGTGTTACCACCTATGCCAGTACTGCTTTTTTACAGGGAGGAATTGCTGGTTACAGTGCTTATATTATCGGTCAAGCCACAAAAACCTATCTGGCTCAAGGTTGTAGTTGGGGAACCTGGGGCGCGAGTACGGTTATTGCCGAAATTTTGAGCCAGGTTGATCCCCAAACCTTTATTTATCGTGTTCTTCAACAAGAGAGAAAAAATGTTTAGACATTTCTTTTGGCTTAGTCTGGACAATAATCCAGAAACTTGAGCAAGTCCTGACACAGTAACCAATCTGTTCTATTCCAGACAACTGTCATTGTTGATACTCTGTATATTTGTTTGCGTTCTATTCAACGAGTTAATCCAGCATGGTCAATTTAACCCCCAATCCTAGCTACAGTCTCAGTCTCCGCCTTGAATTACCTAATCATCCGGGTGCTTTAGCCACTGTTACCCAAGCGATCGCCGAGGAGGGGGGCAGTTTTGGGCAGATTTCCTTGGTAGAAAGTAACCTCAAATTTATTCAACGGGAAATTACGGTTCATGCTTCCAGTGAAGAACACGCTGAGAAAATTATTGAAGCCGTTAAAGTTTTACCCAATATTCGCTTACAGAGTGTTTCAGACCGAACTTTTGACCTGCATCGTCAAGGTAAAATCACCGTTGAAAGCCGCATTCCTTTAACCACTCAATCTGATTTGGCCATGGCCTATACCCCTGGGGTAGGACGAATTTGTATGGCGATCGCCCAGGAACCGGAACAGGTTTTCGCTCTAACCATTAAAGGCAATACGGTGGCAGTGGTAACGGATGGTAGTGCAGTTCTGGGTTTAGGAAACTTGGGCCCGGCGGCGGCTCTGCCGGTCATGGAAGGAAAAGCCATGCTCTTCAAAGAGTTTGCTGGAATTAATGCTTTTCCGATCTGTCTTGACACCCAGGACACTGAAGAAATTATTAAGGCCGTTAAACAAATTGCTCCCGTTTTTGGTGGCATCAATCTAGAGGATATTGCCGCTCCTCGTTGCTTTGAAATTGAAGCCCGCCTACGAGCAGAGTTAGATATTCCTATTTTTCATGATGATCAACATGGTACTGCGATCGTCAGTTTAGCGGCTTTGATTAATGCCCTGAAGTTAGTCAATAAACCGATGGAGACCATTCGCATTGTCATTAACGGGGCCGGAGCCGCCGGATTAGCGATCGCTTCTCTACTGAAAAAGGGAGGCGCGACGGATATTTTAATCTGTGACTCTAAGGGAATTTTGTCTAAGGAACGCACGGATCTGAATACTCAAAAAGCTACCTATGCAGTTGAACAGTCGGGAACCCTAGCTGAAGCCATGCAAGGAGCCGATGTTTTTCTGGGGGTCAGTGCGCCTGGGGTGGTCAGTCGGGAAATGGTGCAATCTATGGCCAAAGATCCGATTGTGTTCGCCATGGCCAATCCCATTCCTGAAATTCAACCCGAATTAATTCAGCAGGATGCCGCCGTCATTGCCACTGGTCGCAGTGATTACCCGAATCAAATCAATAATGTTTTAGCCTTCCCTGGGGTTTTTCGTGGGGCGATGGACTGTCGCGCTCAAACAATTACCGATAATATGTGTCTAGCGGCAGCAAAAGCGATCGCCTCCTTAGTCACCGTTAATACTTTAGATCGAGAACATATTGTTCCTTCTGTCTTTGACAAACGGGTTGCTACCACTGTCGCCAGCGCTGTTCAACAGGCAGCCCGAACGGAAGGTATTGCTGCTAAATAATTCTCTCGCTAGGGCCAGATCATGATGGGGAAAAACAACAATCAAATTAAACGGAAGCTTAGGTCGGAGGAAAGCAATGATATCCCAGAAGTGATTCGGGATCGACCCTCTACCAAAGTAACTAAACGTTCAGGGTTTTCCCCTTTGCTCTTGGTAAGTTTAGTGTTGGGAATTTTTGCCTTGCTCTCTATTCTAATTTTCTGGCGACCTAGTTCCCAACCGGTTGCCATCTCTTCTCCACCCCTGCCCACACCGACCAGTTCTGCAACGCCAGGTGACAAGCCAGGTGAGGAAGTGGATAATGTTCTCGGTCATTTACCCTACGCAGAAGCCCCTCAGAGTGAACTCAAAGCTATTACACCGGATGGACGACTTAGAATGCGAACCGCCGCCGCCGATGAATTTTTGCAAATGCAGGGGAATGCTAGGGCTGAGGGAGTGATTCTGGTTCCTATTTCTGCTTTTCGGTCAGTGCAGGATCAAAACCAGGTCTTTTTTGGGGTTAAACAACAGCGTAATCAGCAGGTACGTGAACGGGCCGAAGTCAGTGCGCCACCAGGTTATAGTGAACATCACACGGGTTATGCCATTGATATTGGTGATGGTCACGCTCCTGGGACGAATCTGAGTCAAAGCTTTGAGAAGACGGCGGCCTATAAATGGCTCAAAAATCATGCGGCTCAATATAATTTTGAGAATTCCTTTACCCGTGATAATGCCCAGGGAGTGAGCTATGAACCCTGGCACTGGCGTTATGTCGGCGATCGCCAAAGTTTAGAAACTTTTTTCAAGGCCAGAAGTTTAAACAGCTCTAGTCAACCTGTTCCGGCTCCCTCTAATCCTTAACTTTTTGTCCCCATTTGCCCATGGCAGACCATCATCATCACGATCACCACCATCATCACGATCACCACCATCATCATGCGGGGGAACCAGGGAAGCTTAACCGTGCCTTTTTGATCGGCTTTGTTCTCAATACATTGATTGTGGTTATTCAGGTGATTTTTGGATTATTGAGTAATTCCCTTTCCCTATTAGCAGATGCAGGTCACAATTTTGGGGATGTTTTAGGATTATTAATTGCCTGGGGAGCCAGTTGGTTGGTTCAAAGACGAGCTTCAGCCCATTACACCTATGGCTTGCGACGCTCTTCCATTTTGGCGGCTCTGCTCAATGCCTGTTTAATTTTTGTGGCTCTAGGGGCGATCGCGGTGGAAGCCTTGCATCGTTTCCAAAATCCGCCGGAATTAAAGGAGGGAATGGTGATTGTGGTGGCCAGCCTAGGAATTGTTTTAAATGGTTTGACCGCCTGGTTATTTGCCAAGGATCAGCAAGACCTCAATTTAAAAGGGGTTTTTCTGCATATGCTTACCGATGCCCTGGTTTCTTTGGGAGTGGTTTTAGGGGCGATCGCCATTATGTTTACCGGATGGATGTGGCTAGATCCGGCCATGAGTTTAGTAATTACGATGCTGATCTTTTTGGGAACCTGGGGCTTGCTCAAGGATTCGGTTGCTCTGCTTTTGGATGGGGTTCCTACTCACATTGAAACCCAGGCTGTGCAGACTTACTTGCAAGAATTTCCAGGTGTGGTTGCCATTCATGATCTGCATATTTGGGCAATGAGTACCACAGAAACCGCTTTAACCGTGCATTTAGTTCTCGGCGATCGCCCGATGGATAATGAGTTATTGCAAACCTTACATCAGGAGATCAAAACCTATTTTGGTATTGCCCACAGTACGATTCAATTGGAAAACGGCATCTCTCCATTAAATTGTCAAAGTCGTGGCTGTTACCCTTTTCACTCCTAAGTCATATCACTTAGTTCGAGTCATAAGACGTGCTAGAATAACGAGAGAAGAACTAGTTCGACAGCAAGATCAGTTAGTAATCTTGATAGCTTGGTCTATTTAGAATTGACAGATTAACCTGCGAAATCTTGCCTTTTTCCCGTGTGTCGGGAATTTTTACTGTTTTAATGAGGAAATCATAGTGGCAAAACGTCGCAACTTAAAGAAAGAAAAAGCTGAACGTAATAGAGCCTATGCTCGTCAATTTCGCTCTGCCTCAACTCGTACCACGAACAAACGTTTCTCCGGTGGGCAAAGAAGACAGGGAGGCAGTAGTAGCGGAGGTAATGGTGGTGGCAATGGTAGCAATGGTGGTGGTGCTGCTGCCATTTAAAATTCGTCAAATCTTGAATTTTGTCAACTCAAATGACGCTTTCTAGCCAGAACGAATCTACCCTAAATACTGCGGTGGGGTCTTCCCACCCTCCTGATACCCATTAAGAGTAGGCACAAATATTTTCCGTTGAATGCCATTAGCGTCGCGAGCTAATTCTTGTCTGATAAGCTTGAGTATCTAATCCATCCCCTTCATTAGCCGTATTAGGATTGATCGCCTCTTGTAAGGCAACCACTCGGTTAGCAGTGTCAGGATGACTACTCAGAATTTCTATCCCTGAATTCCCCTGTCGCTGGAGTTTTTTCATAAAATTGACCATTCCAATCGGGGCATAACCGGCTCGAATTAAGTTGTTTAAACCTAAACTATCTGCCTCTAGCTCATCTTCTCGGCTGGTAGGTAAGTTCACCGCAAATTGCACCCCCAACCGCACAATAGTACTTTCCTGTAGTCCAGCAGCACTCATTAACCCTTGGGAAAGAGTGGCATCTCGCATCTGGGTAACAGCATGACGAGCCGTAATATGGCCAATCTCATGGGCAATCACACTGGCAAGCTCAGCTTCATTATCCGCAGCTAGGATCGTTCCAGTATTAATATAAACGTAGCCCCCCATTGTGGCAAAAGCATTAATCGCTCGATCATCCACGACTTGAAAGGTATAGGGGATGTCAGGTCGCTCACTGGCCTGGGCTAAACGCTGACCAATCTCATTCACATAACGATTTAAGCTTCGGTTGCGAGAGGGGCGAAATTGTCCTTGTTGAACTAATTGTTGATTAATTTGCTGACCCAATCGGACTTCTTGCTGATCTGACAGGTTCGATAATTGTAAAACTTGTATGCCCTGAAAGAATAATTGCATCCAGGATTGACTATAACTCGGTTGGGCCGTTGTTAAGACCACACTAAAGGTTGTCATTCCAGCGATCGCCCAGGATATACACCGTTGACGGAAACGATTAACTGCCATCTTTCTCTGCTAAAAATATGTCCTACCTCTTAGTATATAGAGACTAAAACAGAGCTAGATCGCTATGATGGACAGTTACTGACCTCTCACACTGGAATTTTGATAGACATAAAAATTGAAAAGATCAAATACGCCACCCACGAAACTACAGGTAGCTCCAATCACCAATAGTCCAGGTAAAGGGGAGCCATTGCCAAAAATCGTGAGGAATTCAACCAGGCTACTGTTGCCAATCTGACCAATAAAGGCAATCCAAGGTAGATAACTGATCAACCAAAGGCTGGCCATTAACCCGATCATGAATAGGACAGGGGTGGTAAAACTCATGACAGTCGTGAGTATTAGCGAACATAGTAACTTAGACACAAGACACATCTCCTAGGGAATGGATGGACTTCATGAGATTACTTGACTGCTCAAATAAGATAACTTAACCTTAGCTGCTCTTTTCTAATTTGGCGCAGATAGTTATAAATCTTAAATCTTTATTAAAAAGTTGAGCGAATGCAGATAAAGACTTGTAAAAAGCCACATAAAAAAACATGGAACGTTATAAATCTCAACATTGATAGGCAATATTCATGATTCCATGAGAAAAAATGTAACAGTTCTTTGCAAAGTCTCCTTGCCCTAAAAGCATTGTCAATGAGGATTACTCACTTTTAATTTGTATTAAGCATTACATAAATTTAGGGCGATCGCGCCGCGTTGAGCAGCAGAATGTATTACTTTAATATGAGCATCAATAACAGAGAGTCGTTAACAAGATTGTTTCCGATTCAGGATAAATTGAGTCATAGATAGTGTTTTTTGAAAATTGGAGCATCCGGAAAAAAACAGTTTGATTGTGATCGCTGATCTTAGGAATAGATTGATGATTCTTGATTTCAATTTTGATTTGGGTTTGATGGTGACTCCAGAACAACTTGGTGCAGAAACCGTTCTGCTTCTGGCAGCTTTGTTGGACTATCTTATTGCTGATCCTGACAGATGGCTCCATCCAGTGCAGGTCATGGGCTGGATCATTGCGAGACTAACCCAGATAATTCTCAGAACACTACCCAATCCCAGACAACGACGTTATGCGGGTATCGGTTTAGGGTTACTCGTTATTTTGGGAACCGGACTAGCAAGCTGGTTTTTGCTTTGGGGATTAGAGCAATGGCACTCTTGGTTAAGTTGGATGGTTGAAGTGATCTTGCTGGCCAGTGGTTTTGCGGGTCGGAGTTTATATCAAGCAACCAACAAAGTGTTAAAGGCTCTGCAACAAGGGGAGATGGCATCAGCCCGCAACGCTCTCAGTCAATTTGTCGGACGAGATACGGAAGAATTAGATGAACCAGCAATTTTGCGAGCGACCTTAGAAAGTTGGGCAGAAAATTCGGTGGATGGGGTGATGGCTCCTCTGTTTTATGCCATTTTGGGTCTCTGGCTTCCCTGGGTGGGCCCGGTTCCTCTGGTTCTCAGTTATAAAGCGGCCAGCACATTGGATTCCATGATTGGTTATTTGCGGGAACCCTATCGCGATTTGGGCTGGTTTAGTGCTCGATTTGAGGATTATTTAACCTGGTGGCCCTGTCGTTTAACCGTATTAACATTGGCTTTGTTATCAGGAAAACCCAGAAGGGTTTTGGCTATTTGTCGTCGGGATGGCCCCCAGGATCCTAGCCCTAATTCCGGTTGGAGTGAGGCGGTTTATGCAGCAATTTTAGGGGTGCAATTGGGCGGTGAAAATAGCTATCAAGGCGTTAAACGCATCAAACCGTTACTGGGAGAGCCTGATTTTCCGATTACGGTGGACAAAATTCAAGCGGCGATCGCCTTAACCCGTCTGTGTTTTTTACTCTGGCTGGTGATCGGGGTTGTATCTGGTTATTGCCTGAAATTGATCTACCTTGTCTGAAATAGAATAGCAAGAAAATCTTTTATTCTCATATAACCTGGTTAGAATGGAGTTATGTCTTGAATGTAAAAAACGAGAATTATGTTTTTCAATAATTTATCTTCTCAAATAGCTCCTATCCTAATCCTGTTAGGAACCTGGACAGGAGGAATGCTAATCAGTCCTGTTAATGCTCAAACCTCATCCCAAAACGATACCAGTATCGTGATCCCAGGAACTGGAAGTAAACCAGCCTATTCACCTAATACTCTCAGTCCACGACTCAATTCTGCACAAGGCTGTAACATCACCATTACAAACAATACTCCCTATCCCCAAACACTGCTTTACGGGGTCAGTTACGGTTCATGGAAATCGACGGGCATTACCGTCGCACCTGGCGGGGTTGCTGGTTGGGGGGTGAGTGTACCAATGAAGTCACTAATGAGCCTTTCCTCCAATACCAATGCCGTGTTAGTTATTCTTTGTCGATAGGCTAGACAAATTAATAGGAATGCAGTTTAATTTCTTGACTGCTTTTATTTCTGACTTTAATGAATAATGGTTTTAGCTGCCGAGTCAAATTCAATGGCAATATTCCAGTCGTTCTTTCCGCGATCGCTGGGCTATTTGGGGGTTTCTATGATCCCCTAACTCTCCTACTAGCTCAATCTCTCGTTGCACCAAGTCTTGAGAGTCAGAGGGTTGATATTCCCAGTCCTGGGCGAATTTTGTTGCCGCCCCAACCCTCTCAGCCGATTATTCCTCCCAGTCCTCTGCCTTCACCTCCCTTAGAAATTTTTCCCAGCAATCCCATTCCGCCCAATTTACCGAAGAATGTGCCTGGGACAATTACTGTCTCGCGCTTTGAATTTCAAGGCAATAGTGCATTTAGTTCAGAAGAATTAGCAGAGGTTACAGCCCCTTTTACCGAACGTCCTCTCACCTTTGCCGAACTGTTAGCCGCAGAATCCGCTGTCACCCAATTTTATACTGAGGCAGGCTATATTAATTCGGGGGCCATGATTCCTGCTGGTCAGATCTTTGATCAAAATCAAGCTGTCATTACCATACAAATCGTTGAGGGGGGATTAGAGGACATTCAAGTCCAGGTAGAGGGCAAACTTGATCCCAATTATGTTAAAAGCCGTTTGGCGATCGCGGCGGAGAAACCCTTTAATCAGAAACGCCTGCTCGAAGCTTTACAACTGCTACAACTCAATCCTCTTATTGAATCCATTTCCGCCGAACTATCTGCTGGCCCTCGTCCTGAATTAAGTTTGCTGTCAGTACAAGTCAAAGAAGCCAACACCTTTAAGATTGAAACTTTTACCGACAATGGCCGAGTTCAGAGTATTGGTAGTTGGGAAAGAGGATTTCGCATCAGTGAAGGGAATCTCTTGGGAATTGGAGATGGGATTACCTTGGATTATGCCAATAGTGATGGCAGTAACGCTGTAACCAGTAGTTATACCTTGCCCCTCAATCCCCATAATGGGACTTTAAAAGCATCAATTCAGTACAATAATACGGTAGTAATAGAAGAACCTTTTAACATTCTCGATATTACTGGTGACTCCCTCTATTTTGATCTGAGCTATCGTCAACCCCTGATCCAAACTCCTCGTCAAGAATTAGCCTTAGGATTGACAACCTCCTATTCTGCTAGTCAGACCAGTTTATTGGGAGAAGGATTTCCGCTCTCACCAGGGGCCAATAATGATGGCCAAACTCGCATTGCCGCCCTCCGCTTTTTTCAAGAATGGACAGAACGGGGCAGTGAAGATGTGTTAGTTTTGCGTTCCCAATTTAGTTTAGGCCTAGGGATTCTGGATGCTAATGTCAATAATTTGCCACCCGATGGACGTTTTTTTGAATGGCGGGGTCAGGGACAATATGTTCGTTTGTTAGGGCCAGAGACATTATTAGTATTCCGCTCAGCAGTGCAATTATCCACTGAGCCATTGGTTCCCTTGGAGCAATTAACCCTAGGGGGTCTGAATACGGTGCGGGGCTATCGTCAAGATTTGTTACTCACTGATAACGGAATTTTTGCCTCTACTGAAGTGCGTTTACCCGTGCTACGAGTGGAAGAAGTTCAAGGAGTTCTGCAAATTGTTCCCTTTCTGGATTTTGGAGTCGGTTGGAATGATCGGGATAATCCGATCGCAACACCCAATCCGAATACCTTAGCCAGTGTGGGACTAGGACTGCTCTGGCAAATGGGCGATCGCTTTACAGCCCGCTTAGATTGGGGACTACCGCTAACAGAGTTTCGGATACAAGGTAACACGGTGTCTCAGCAAAGTCTTTATTTTTCGGTGAGTTACAATCTTTTTTAACGAATATAATGGACTCAATATTACGTAAAATCAAATATTTAATGATCTCTTGTTCCTGGGTCAACCTAAGTGACTGGTTTCAATTAAATTGGACATAGATTGTGTGCCTGATCCCCCCTGCCCCCCTTGATAAGCTACCGTGTACACACAAGTCTTTGGTTGTCTGTTTAACCTTATTTAGCCCCCTAAATCCCCCAATACTGGGGGACTTTGAACCGCGAAAGATACCGATCTCCCCCCAATCTTGGGGGGCTGGGGGGGCAAAACAAGGTTGACAGGTAGATGTGTGTACACAGTAGCCTTGATAAGGGGGGTGTCCGTAGGACGGGGGGATCTTATAAATTTTAAGACCTACCTACTTATGACGCTCTCTGAATCTCCTCCCAATCCCTCTCCTCTTCATTTTCTACAACAGACCTGGCGTTCCGTGATCAAGGCGATCGCTGATTTACGATTAGCGATTATTTTACTGCTTTTAATTGCCATTTTTAGTATTAGTGGAACTGTCCTCGAACAGGGTGAAACTCTAACTTTTTATCAAACCAACTATCCTGAAGATCCCGCTCTATTTGGGTTCTTATCTTGGAAAATTATTTTAGCGATCGGTCTCAATCACGTTTACAGTACTTGGTGGTTTTTATCCTTACTCATTTTATTTGGTAGCAGTTTAACCGCCTGTACCTTTCATCGTCAATTTCCAGCCCTTAAAGCGGCTCAACAGTGGCAATACTATCAACAACCTCGACAATTTCAAAAGTTAGCCTTTAGTATTACCTTAGACAATCTTTCCCTCAGTAAAATTACTCCTTACCTACAAAATCAAGGTTACAAAATCTTCCAGGAAAATCAAACTCTCTACGCTCGCAAAGGCTTGGTGGGGAAAATTGGCCCGATTATCGTTCATGCAGCCATGCTCATTATCTTAGGGGGAGCTATTTGGGGTATCATGACTGGCTTTCTGGCTCAGGAAATGGTCGCTAGTGGCGACAGTTTTCAAGTTAAAAATATTATTGAAGCGGGCCCTCTGGCCAAAAGACAAATTCCGACAGATTGGGGAATTAAGGTCAATCGTTTTTGGATCGACTATACGCCTGACGGTACTATTGATCAGTTTTATTCTGATCTATCAGTGGTTAAAACAACAGGAGAAGAATTAGATCGCAAAACTATTTTTGTCAATCAACCTCTGCGCTATAAAGGTGTGACTTTTTATCAAACTAATTGGGGCATTGCAGGGGTTAAAGTTCAAATTAATAATAGTCCCATTTTTCAATTACCGATGGCTCCCCTGAATACGGAAAATGGTGGTAAACTCTGGGGAACTTGGATTCCCACAAAAACGGATCTGAGTGAAGGTGTGGCTCTGCTAGTCAAGGATCTTCAGGGAACCATGATTCTTTATGATCAACAGGGAAATTTATTTAATGCAGTCAGAGCCGGTAGCAGTATAGAGATTAATGGTGTCACTCTCAAGGTCTTTGAATTAGTCGGCAGTACGGGACTGCAAATTAAAGCGGATCCAGGAATTCCCTTTGTTTATCTCGGTTTTGCTTTGCTGATGTTGGGAGTAATAATGAGTTATTTTTCCCATTCTCAGATTTGGGTACTAGCTCAAGATTCTGGAAGTGAAGCGACCAAACTTTATCTAGGGGGAAAAACGAATCGTGCCCAGGTCAGTTTTGAACGGGAATTAGTAGCGATCGTTGCTCAACTTCAGGCAGAAAATTAATTTTAAAACCTGTCCACCTCAAATCAAGATTGGCCAATTCAAAAGTGGGGATAATAAAAATAATAGATAGAGAAATGGAATAAATTTAGTTTAGGCTACTTTTTACTCATTCTATTTGAGTAAACTCAGACAACCTTTTGAGCAGGAGATTATCGCAGGGGAGGAAAATGGGATTGCCAATAGTGAATAATAGTCTGCCAGACGGTGATCAACTCTGCTGTTGTCATAGAAGTTGAAGAAATCTCAATCCAGAGACAACGGCGGTCTTGTAATGCTCGTTTACCTAGCAACCAATACAGTACTTTAGTCGGTTGTGAATAGACCTGGCGGAAGTAACCCGAAAATATGGCATCGGTGATCGTTGTTTTGCCTTCGCTATTTAGGCAAGTTGTCAGGTATTTTTTGCTATTGCTGACAAATTGAAGGGCATAATCATCCTGACTCTTTACTTCAGTACTATTTACTGGTCTAGGTAAATCCTGAAACGCTCTATAATAATTTTTAATTCCCCCAGAAGTATTGATAATATAACGTAGGTTTACAGTTAACAAGTTATCTTCTTTTTGATAGCGATAGGAACGTTCCGATAGAGGAAGATTAAAGCCAATTTGACGGGAAATATCTTTTGCAGTTGGAGGTTGGGGTTGATCAGCTTCAACAACAGGAATTAGGGGCTGAGAGAAGCTATCTTGAAATTGCCAACCAGGTAGATTAATAACCGAGGGAAATTGATAGTCAGCAATGCGATTAGCTCCAGCAATGGGATTGGTGGAAAAGGTAAAATTCCAGAGAATAATAATTAGGGTAATACTGATCGCTATCCATAACCAAGGGGCAGATTGATGTGATTCAGTAGAAGAAATAGGATTAATATCATTGCTTTTTTGAGGGGGGGCTGTCAGTAAGATAATGCCAAAGAACGTTATCAGTGCTATTCCGGTAAATATATTTCCTCCCTGGATACCATGCCAATAATGAAAGGTCGGTTTATCATTAACTACTAAAGCCATTACCGCCAGTCGAATGGTGGAAAAGACCAAGCTCAGGATAACGGGCAAAATGAAGGGTAGCCATAAATTTCGGCAGAAAGAAGGAAAAAGCAGTATAAGAAGAAGAGCAAAGTTGAGTAGCTGAAAAAATAGAGGGATGCCAGTACAGCCATAATAAACATTAACGGCACCATTGTTGACATAAATAATCGTTCCCTGGGTGCTGGATTCAAACCCGATATACCACAGCAAAAAGGAACTGAACTTGGCCGAAATGACGGTAATATAGAGCTTATCTGCTAACCTATAAATAATCGCTAAAAATAGGGGAATAAGAGTAATGAGTATAGAGAAAATAATCTCGCGGCGAAATTGTTTAAGACCTCGTAATCCGGCGACAAGGATGATGTAACTAATATAGGTTAACCATGAAAAAAAGTACCAAAAAACAGAGGCTTCGACGAGCAAAATATATTTCGCTCTTAGTAAGCATAGGAGAATAATGGTGATGCCCAAGAGACTACTGGGAATATCACTAACGGGATTTAATTTAATTTGCTTTCGGTAAACCTGCCAAAATAAACCAATGACGAAAATAGCTTGAATAAAAAGTTGGCTAAGATTGTTAATATAACGCCAGTATAATAGCAGTTGGATGGCAGCTAAAGTTGCTAAAATAATCAATGAAAGATTGTTTTTGTCTAGCTTAATTAGATTACTAGGCTTGATAAATTTTGTCTTTAGTTTAACCATTGCTCACACTTGGTTTTGGTGATTATATTAAATATTTTTTGCATCTCAAAGCCGATCGCCGAGAGTTCCTATCTTAAACCAGATGAAGATAAAAGTAAAACTGATGACAAGGCCAGAGTAGAGAGTGTGAAAACTATTTTTGATGAGTTTTTTCGATTGGGCTAACCCAAAATTTCCTCTCCGGCTAAACCAAACTTCCCTAGTGAATCCGCTATAGCATTGAATATTTTGGGGGATGTAATTTCTGTCTGCTCCCACGCAAATATAAACATTTTTTTCTTTTCTTGTCAAGTGTTTTCCATACCCAGAAAAAATGCCTATATTCCCAGATCTGGTGGGGCGACAAGAGAGCTAGAAGACAGACATAGCAAGCAACTTAGCCCTTTTACCTCGAATGTAATCCTTCAACCGATGGCGGCTAATTTGCATTAGCTCTTGAATAATTTTTTCATA
>JAYKJI010000073.1:0-7125 GCA_035285405.1 Snowella sp.
CAGCCACTTTGAAGGCTTCTAGGATGGAGCAACTATTCGCTTTGCCACCGCCCAGGTTATAAACTTCGGCAATTCGGGGTTGGGCGATGAAGGCTTCAATAAACCGGGTGACGTCGAGGGAGTGGATGTTGTCACGCACCTGTTTACCTTTATAGCCAAAGATTTTGTATTGTTTGCCTTCCAAGTTGCACTTGACTAAATAGCTCAAAAAGCCATGGAGTTCGACGCCGGAGTGGTTTGGCCCCGTTAGGCAACCGCCCCGCAGGCAACAGGTTGGGATATTAAAGTAGCGGCCATATTCCTGCACCATTACGTCGGCGGCGACTTTGGAGGCTCCAAAGAGAGAATGCTTGGATTGATCGATGCTAAAGGTTTCGGGAATACCGTTGGCATAGCTGGGGTCGTCGTAATCCCAGCGGGTATCCAGTTCTTTGAGGGGAATGGTATTCGGCCTGTCGCCATAGACCTTATTGGTAGATAGGTGAATGAAGGGGGATTCTGGGCAAAATTGCCGGGTTGCTTCTAGAAGATTGAGGGTTCCCACCGCATTGGTGTCGAAGTCATCAAAGGGAATGGCGGCGGCGCGGTCGTGGCTGGGTTGGGCGGCGGTGTGGACGATCGCCTCAGGTCTTAAGTCTTCTAATAGTTTCAGGATACCCTGACGATTGCGGATGTCAAGTTCGTGGTGAGTAAAGTTAGCGAGGGTTTGCTGGAGGCGTTGTTGGTTCCAGCGGGTATCGCCCTGGGGGCCAAAAAAGATGGATCGTTGGTTGTTGTCGACGCCATGGATAGCCCAGCCTTGGTTGGCGAAGTAAACGCAGACTTCGGAGCCGATAAGACCGGAGGAGCCGGTAACTAGCAATTTTTTCATGAATTCTGGTAATGATGAGAATTACAACAAAAATGGACAATAGTCTAGCTCATAGGTCAAATCCTGACTGCGTTTGCCAATGACTCTGGCCGGGTTACCCACAACGATTGTATAGGGTTCAACGGACCGAGTGACAACGGCACCGGCCCCAACGACGGCTCCTTCACCAATGGTGACTTCAGGTAGAATAATTGCCCGATAAGCAATCCAAACCCGATCGCCGATAATCACTTCACCCCCCCGATCAGCAAAAATAGAAGATTGGGGATCATGGCCAAGGGTAAGAATACTCGCTTCTGGCCCAATGGAGACATTGCAACCCGTTTGAATTTTATAATGGCGGCCGTCAAACAAACAGCCAAAGTTAATCACATTACGATCGCCGAAAAAAACTTTGGGGCCATGCAAGAATTTACATCCCATCTGTATGGAAGTCCCTTCTCCCAATTTACCGAGGTAGGCGTTGAGGTAAGCGGAGCGAATTTTCCGAGAAGGTAAGTTACTGAGAAGATGATTGTAGCTATAGCTGAGAACACTACCCGCAAGAAACTTGGGTTTCATCATCAAAAATTATCCCCAAAATCGTTGATAGACAATCTCGGCATTTTTCTCCCAAGAGTTGTCCATTTCATACTGTTGCCATTGTGGTTGACCGCTTGAATGGAGCCACTGCTCAATTCCATCACGGATCGCTTGCCAGTTATCCGGCTCTACGAACACGCCTAGGTTATACCTTTGGACGACGCTTTTCAAGTTTCCTTCTCCGGCTGAGGCAAGGCAAGGTCTTTGATAATTAACAGCAAGATTAAGGACACTACTAGCAGAACGAAATTTCGCACTGTAGGTCAGCAAGATTAAATCGCAAGCATTGAATAAGTCGGCAACCTCTTTCTCAGAAATAAAATTAATAAGCCAACGACAGCGCTCTGCAATACCAAGTCTGTCAGCTAAATTTTGATAATAGGCTACAGGTCGTTGGGTTGGTGTAGAAACTTTTCCCGATACCACTAGATAGATATCAGGAAATTCAGCGATCGCCTTCATAGCCAAATCTAAATTCTTATTGTCTCGAATTTGCCCAAATGAGAGAAAAATTTTGCTATTGTTTGGCACTTTTAAGTTTTCCCTGATTGTCTCTCGGCTATTCTGGGGTTTAGGGAAACGATAAGAGCCAATTGGAATAATAGTAGTTCGTAAGCCAGGCATAGGCTTTTCTGTATCCAGTTTGATGGCTTCATGGACAAAGGCTTCCCGCAAAAAGGAGTATCCACAGGCGATCGACCAGCGATGCCACCACAACGGCCCCACCACATGGCCTCTGACGGGATCGTGAACCACGGCCCCAAAGGTTACCCCCTGTTTTGCCAATTGACCCAAAGGAAATGACCAAAGGGGAGCCAGATATTCTGCATAGGTGGCTAACAGAACATATTGAAATTTTTCCCGGCGAAT
Source organism: Snowella sp. (assembly GCA_035285405.1). Taxonomy (GTDB): domain Bacteria; phylum Cyanobacteriota; class Cyanobacteriia; order Cyanobacteriales; family Microcystaceae; genus Woronichinia. The sequence goes on from JAYKJI010000073.1 coordinate 2,324, forward strand.
AATATCAGCTAAAACATAGTAATTTTGCAGTATATTTAACCCAAGCACTGTTTTTCTGAAGACAGCAATGGGCGATTGAAAGGCATTAGCAGAGGTTAAGATAGGACGAGTTTGATAGTAGTCACTTTTTTCCTTTTGGAATAGGGGAGAAGTTAAAAACGTGACCTCTATGCCCTTTTTGCCCAAAGCCTGAGCCTGTTCGTGGGCATAGTCAGCGATTCCTCCTGACCAGGAGGGGCAAAAGTAAAGTAATTTATGGTCTGAGCTTGCTTTCATTTACCATCAGGGGCGAGAAAACCAAATAATACCAAAGCCTATGTTTTCTTCAAGGTGATCAACGGCATAACCTAAACTTTCTACCACTTGTTTTACATCCGCTATGGTTTTGCCATCTGTTAGATGATATTCCATCCGCACTGATTCAATATTAGCAAAGGGTGTAGGGTCGTGGAAAATCTCCCATTCTGCCCCTTCACAATCTAATTTAAGTAAATCTACATTACCCCCTAGGCGATCAACGGCTTCCTGTAGGGAAATGACCTTAATCCCTGCCATTGCTCCCACGGTAAATTGACTCAACCGTGATTCCGATTGATCAATGCCGGAAGCGAAACCGGATTGAGAGCCGATGCCCTCTGCAAAAAAAGCAATACTACCTTGGGCAAGGTTATTTTTGGTAAACGCTGTAATCCTCGGATTGGGTTCGTAGGCATGAATCGTTGCCGCAGGGAAACAACGCCTAGCCCATAGGGAAAACAAACCGATGTTGGCTCCAATATCCAGTACTGTTGTAGGGGGGAGAAACAGTTGATAAACCATACTCGTCGTCCAATAAAACATTGATAAAATCCCAAGCTAAACCTTGCTCAGGGGGAGCATTGAGATTAATTCGTTGACCATTGGCAAGAAAACTTTTAGGGAGCTTGAAATTGCGGGTACCAGGAAAGAAGACTCCCAAATCAAAAGCGTTCAATATTCTTTTTTGTGATCTAAACCATCGAGAGATTAACATATCGGAGAGCTTGTCTGTTTAGGTAGAGTACTCAAGACACTTTTCAATTAAACAATCTCTGAATTTTTTCACCGAGAAATGACTTTGAGACATTAATATTTTTTGCTTTGATTCCGACTGTAGCTGTTGATAGTTATCTATAACATCTTTAATCGAGTTAGCTACATTAATAAGATTTTCATTCTTACAACTAACTAAAGCTCCAAATTCCTTTGCTTGTTCTGCTAAAGTTGTTCCCTCCGTGGCAAGTACAATAATGCCGTTAACCATTGCCTCAATGACCACCCGCGATACCCGTAGGCAGTAGGAAGCCGGACGATAGGGCAACAGCACAACATCAGTTTTTTGCAGATAGTTGGCATACTCACCTGGTTGAAAATAACGGTTTATCCATTCTACATTGTTAAAGCCCACCAGCAACTCCCTCTCCGCCTCAAATCCTTCTAAACACTGCAAAATAAACTGAGTTTTTGCATCGGGACTGTTTTGATTAAAGATGGCGATCGCCTGGTAGAGGATATCATTCCCCTTTTCGTGTCTTGCTCCACCATAGGAAGCCATGACAATGCTGTCTTTTGGTGGCGTTGATTGGCTTGGTTGATTAAGTATCGGCTCAACGGGATGGGGAAAATAAGTAAAATCCAAACCAGTGAGAAAACTCAGCGCCTTCTGCATTGGGTGAGTTTCCACCCCCAAAATCACCTTGCGTTGTTGTACTTCAGGTGTTAGTTGTTTTAACAAATATCTCAGGAGTTTCGTTGTCAGCGATTCCGACCAGCTATAGGTTTGATGAGTCTGGTCATACTGCACCGGGGCATTGGGAAAGAAAAGAATAATCTGGGTCTGCCCTGGCATCAACCCCCTTTTAATCAACCAAGTCCATGCCAACAAATGATGAACCAGCACCGTTGGCACAAAAATTACATCGTAGTTATTGTGAGTAGCCAGAAAACGCTTCATCGCTTGCACAGTTCGCCAACCATGGACAGGAAGCCGGAGATAACGAACTAAGGGGTTAGCGCCATCACTCATGCGATGCCAAATAGAGGGGGGAAGCGCCGGCAAAGCTTTTAATTCTTCTAATATAAATGTCTGGGCTTCCCTGTCAGCCAGGATTGTTACTTGATCTCCTATCTCCTGTAAACCTTTTTGAAAAGTCGAAATATACTCAAACCAATGACCCTGTTGATCCCGCAGGGCATCTTCTACGATTAGCCATTTCAAAGAATGTCCATTGTTCACCGTTCAACCTCAAACCCCATTAATTTAACTAGCTGGTAATCTCCCTGGGTAGGAAAAGCAGATTGATAAGGATAAATCCACCGGCTTCCTGTGGTTTGCCAACGTAAGCGTATCATGGCTCTTCTAAAATAGCTGAACAAGTGCCAGAAAATGGCTGGATAAAAGTTAGAGAGTTTCTCCAGATTTCTTTTTTCTTCTTCAGAAAAACCAGTAAATTGCTCCATCGCCTTGAGCATCGACCAGCACTCAAAACCAAAATTCAACCTCACAAACGGTTTGAGCGGTTGATGAATTTGATTCAGTAATTCCCAAAATTGGAGAGAAGTACTGATCCGATCCTGTAAGCGCCGCCCATCAGAAGTCCCCGACTCAGTCAGCTTTTGGAAATTATGTAAACGGTACAACGTCAGACAGGAAGGGGCAAAAATTATTTTTGGATGCAAAGTAAATAAGCGCACCATATATTCCCCATCTTCCCAAACCATTAAATCATGGCGAAAAGGCGCTGTCCGCAACAGGAATTCACGCCGAAATAGACAGGACTGAAGCACAATAGACCAACCACTGAGAAACCACTCTAAAATGCTTAGCTTTTGTGGTAGAGCCTGCTTCTGTAAAATATGGTCTTGGAATCTAAGAGTTTTATTCTCAATGTAAACTTTAGTCCACGGGCTATAAACCATATCGGCTTGATATTGATTCAAAGCCTGAGCCTGAATTTCCAGTTTGTTCAGACTTGCTAAATCGTCACTATCCATAAACTGGATATATTTCCCTGTGGCAACTTTTAGCCCCGCATTGCGGGCCGCACCAGGACCTTGGTTTTCTTGTTGGATTAATCTCACTCGATCACCAAAGGCTTTTATCACCTCAATTGAGTTATCTGTTGAACCATCATCGACCACAATGACCTCAGAAGGCGCTAGGGACTGATCCAACATATTTTGGATTGTTTCCCCTACTAACTTTTCCCGGTTAAAGTTGGGAATAATGACTGATATACTCGCCATGTTAAATCAATGGTGTGACTTGAACGATAACCGCATCTTCAGATACTGTAAAATTTTTGGCTTTTGAAAACGGAGGAAGTTGAGAAACCTTTGCCAACCATGCAAATGAAGTACTATCCAACCAGCACTCAGCCAGTCCAGAAAATCTGGACTGACGGGTAAAAGCTTAAAATTCAGGTTTCCTGCTTCTTTTTTCCTGGTTAACCACGAATATATTTGGGATCCGGGATAGGCAAAAACCACTTGGCATCGGCTCAATAATTCTATGTCAACGATCATCGCCACTGCATTTTGAAACGCATTTTGGGAATCATAATGTAATCCAGTCCTGCCGCTAGTTCTAAGCGTATTTTGAGCCGCAACGCAATATGGTTTTAATCGGCGCTGAATAATGGCTAAGTAGGGTTGGCTATCCGTTGCAATAAAAAATGCACTATCATTCTTGATGTATCCTAATTTCCTAATTGATTGAAGATAGTGATGGGGGGAAGGCACCGCTTTCTCAATTATTTTATCTGTCCCTCTCACGTGCATACCAATCACAGTTGCATAATCGTCTTGGCTAAAAAAATTGGTCCATAGTGTGTTGGCTAAGGTTTGATATTCTACGTGTGGGCGAAAATAATCAGCAAAAATTTCATTACACTCCTCTATAAACTGAGAATCATCAACGGCAATGCCAACCGCAGATGCTAATTCCTTTGCTGAGTCACTAGAAAGATATTGATAAATAATACATAGATCGCTTTTCACAATAGCTTCAGCAGAAACGATTTCTAAGCTATGAGAATGCCGAAGAATATCTGCTTTTGCATCTATGGATTGGATAGTTTCCGTTTCGTCCAGAGGCATCCAAACGTCAGGGTAAACATCGAATCTATTACTGATATCAAGTATGTCATGATCCTTTGGTTCCTGAAATAGTCTTAAGTAGGTATTGCTACCCACCTCTTTATCTGTATAAAAGCAAGATTTTCCCCAATAGATATAAGGTATTTTTCCTAGTTTCTTAGCCAACCAAATACTATTGACAGTAGATTGAATTAATCCTCCTAAGCCGACGTAGGTTCCTAAAACTAGGACTTGATTCTGGGTCTTTAATCTTTGCGGTGGCTTATTTGGGAATAGATGCATGACAGGGTTTGGTTACCAGTAACAACTATTTTCCACTCGCTTGGCGCTTTCGGGTACTTCATGGGATAAGGGACGAATCCATGCCGTATTGATACAGCGTTGATGCCACCACTGTTCTAAATGTCTATTTCCAAAAATGCCAAAAATAAGCTGGAGATGACCTCCCAAATGAATGCCAATTTTTCCAAGGCGTTTAGCTAACGCCGCTAGAGGCAAGCCTAAGCCACCACATCCAAATAAGGCAACATCATATTCCCCAGTTTGTAAAACTGAAGCAACATCATCATAGACTTCTTGCCAATTGAGTAAGCTATCATCATCAATTAAGTAGGGAAATTGATAAAAACTAAATTTCGAGTTTGTGAACCATGAACGGGATGGCCATATGCGATCAATTTTAGGAA
>JAYKJI010000074.1:0-14792 GCA_035285405.1 Snowella sp.
AGCTTAGTTCTCGGAGCGTTATTTCTTCTTCCTTGGTTAAACTAATTTTGAGGGGAGCAGGCATTTACTTTCTCTACTTTTTTAGTCTCTTTCCATTTTACGCTTTATTTGGTTGACCTACTTATCACCGGATTTAACATTGCCTGATTTGACTTGAAAAATAATTTTGTCAGGAGTGTCTTGATCCCCTTGAAAATAAGCGATCGCATCAATCCCCTTATCGGCTCCTTTTTTAGCATTAATGACAGCGCGATTATTGCTATAGGTTAAAACGGCCCATTTTTCAAATTCTTTACGAGTGCGATCGTCGGCTTTGAGAGCAAGAGCCTGGGCAGATGCCATATCTTTGGGAATGCCATTGAGTTGAATTTTATCTAAGACATTTTTGCCGAAGGAATCCTCTAAGCGTTTTAAAATTAAGCTAATACTTTGGTAAGTAATATCAATACCGATCCAGGTTCTGTTTAATCGTTCAGCAACAGCGATCGTGGTTCCACAGCCACAATAGGCATCCAGAATTACGTCACCTTCATTGGAACTGGCTTTGATAATTCTTTCGAGGAGAGCTTCTGGTTTTTGCGTTGGATAACCCATTCTCTCTTTTGCCGCAGGATTAATAATAGAGACTTCCCACCAATCAGGCATAGGAGAACCCTGTGATTGTTCAGATAAATTACCAGCTAAACGTTTACCACTTCTATCAAAAACGGCCTGCTGTTTTTGTCCTTTCCATCTTTTTATTGTACCTTCAGATAAAGGCACATACTGAATGTTAAATCTATGCTCGTCTGATTTACTGTAAAATAAAATGACATCGTGATTTCTAACAAATTGTCCTTGCGAGATAGACCATTTCCTATAACACCAAATAATCTCGTTGCGGAACTCCCCTTTGTAAGCACAAAAAACAGCATCAATAATTATCTTTAAATAATGGCTTGCTGTTGGATCACAGTGAAGGTAGAAACTTCCTGTAGATTTTAAAACGCGATTAATTTCTACAATTCTTAAGGTCATACTCACCAAATAAGCCAGTAAACTCCCCTTGCCTAAAACCTTCGTTAATCCTGCAATTAAATCAATACTTTGACTGGTAAAACGACCGTGATAATTCTCTAAAATTTCTGCCAAACCCTGATTCGCATGATCATCCCACGTCCAAGTATCGATAAAAGCCTGAGCTTGAGCCTGGTCTTCCTTACCCACATTAAACCTCTAAATTATCGCCATAAAAAAGCTGATTAGGTACACTCATTTGTAAATAATCTCCTTAACAAAAAAACAAAACTTATAGCAATCATTCAATACCATTTTCCTCCATATACTCACCAACGTGCTTTTCTAAATCCTGTAAAGCCGCATCTATCGTTTTATAGGAGCGTTTTCCCTCATAAATCGTTCCTCCCGCGTCATAAGCCCTAGCAAAAGAACTAATATACTCGCTATCGCCAAGCTCAATCCAGCCGCCACTACTGCCATCAATAAAGCGAGCAAGATTAGGATAGGTTTCTTCAAAACTTTGAGATTTTGCCATAACTCAAAACTCTCCTTATGCAACTAAAAATTTAAGATTTCCATTTTATCCTAAATATACCAAACCAGAATCATTTTAGGCTAACGTGTATCCCCAATATTCCTCCGATACAACCACCGCATCTACTGCTACTATTTTTATCGTTTTTTAGAGTAGGCAATTTTTATCATAGAGGATTTTCTATGAATTAGCCTTAATCCCTTTCTGTAAAATTTTTAACTTGTAACCGAAAGACCTAAACTTTTCTCGATTACTGAATCTTTGAATCATTCAATTTAATACAGAAACATTAAAACCTGCAACAAAACTTTACATAGGTCGAATTACTACCTGATCTTTACTCTATAATCCTTTTAGAACACAATTATTGTCAAATCACTACCCCACTTTTTTAATCTCTGGGACGAGGAAGAACTCCTGATTCAACAAAGACTAAAAATCCCCAGTCCCTCTATTGGGAACAGGACTTCAGATTCACCACCTGGCCAATAACCGCGATCGCCGGAGCTTCAAATTGGGATTGGTTAACCTGTTCAACAATAGTTGCTAACGTTCCAGTTAACTCTTCTTGATCAGGTCTAGTTCCCCAACGAATTAAGGCAATGGGAGTATCCCTACCTAAGCCCCCCGCTAACAATTCGCTAATAATATTGCCTAAATTATGAACTCCCATATAAATGACAATGGTTTCTGATCCCTGGGCGATCGCCTGCCAATTAATTTGCGGACGATATTTGCCAGTGGTTTCATGACCAGTAACAAAGGTGACTGACGAACTAAAATCTCGATGGGTAATGGGAATACCCGCATAGGCTGGAGCCGCAATACCCGCCGTAATGCCTGGAACCACCTCCACCGGAATATTAGCCGCCTGTAGCTCCGCCATCTCTTCTCCACCTCGACCAAAGACAAAGGGATCACCCCCTTTTAAACGCACAATGACTGCATGAACCTGAGCGAGGTCAATTAATAACTGAGTGGTTTCCGACTGGTGCTTAGAATGCCGCCCTCGACGTTTGCCCGCATCGATCCGTTCTGCCTGGGGATTAATCATGGCTAAAATCGCCGGACTAACCAGGGCATCATAAATCACCACATCGGCATGTTCGAGTAAGGTTTTACCCTTGAGCGTTAAGAGTCCCGGATCGCCTGGCCCGGCTCCTACTAAGTACACTTTTCCTAACCTTTGAGCATGGGTTGACGGATTCATAATTTTCCCTGGGCAGCAATGATGGACGCTAAGGTAGGATTTGTCCCTAACGGGTGAGCTAGGGAAAACTGAACAGTCGGGTATTGTTTTTGTAAGGTCTTAACTTCCGCCGCGATCGCATCACTTAACCCGCCGGTAAAGAGAAGATAGGGAATTACTTGAATCGTAGTGGGTTTCCTTAAATTAACCTGTTCTACGACTGAGGCTAAATGAGGTGTGATCGACGAATAGGCCACTTCTGCTTCACAAATACGGGCTAAGGCTTGAACGCTGCTATTTCCCCCTGGCCGACGACTACCATGAGCAACGAGGATACGAGCCGTCGTCTCCGAGAACTCACATTGTTGTCTGATCAGTTCCACGAAGGCAGCTAAACTTCCCAAATAGGGAGCAATTTCTAGGCCCATGCGATTTCCTAGTTGCCCCTGGGCTAAGGCGACTTCCCTGGGGAGATCCTCTTGTACATGAACACCAGGGAGTAGGAAAAGCGGCAGAATTTTCAGAATTTTATAACCCTGGGTGAGAAGATCCTCTGCTATTTCGATAATCTGACCATGCAACGGTAAAGGATGACATTCTAAAATGGCGGTGCGAACGATTGAGGTGGAGGGAGGTGATAATAGGGCAATCCTCCCCGAAGTATCTCCACGATACTCAACCCTTTCCGGTAAAACACTCCTCTGACGGCAGGATTCCCTTAACTGGTCAGAGACTAAATAGGCAAGACGTTCTAGGGCGATTTGGGGACGAGGATCGCTGCTGCCATGAGCAACCAGTAGATAGGCAGGGGGAAAAGACAATGAACTCTTAAGAAAAGATTAAGACGAATAAAAATTATTTTAGCGAATCCTCGGAATTATAGGTTGGCCCTTGCGGGTGATTCTGTATCTTAGGACTCAAGCTAACCTCAGCCCGTCATAGTCGGCTAGTCAGTAGAGGAGTCAAGAGTCAGGACTAAATGATAGTGGGTCAATGCAGAAAGGGGGACTTTGAATGGCATGATAGTTATACCACTCAATCGCCTTTAGCTTTTTAATGAGCGTTAGGTAAAGCGAAAGGAATTGGGAATTTGTTTATTAACTCTGTACCAAATCAATCAAACTATTTGAGGAGAACAATGGTGAAACGATTTTTTTGGGTAGCGATCGCTGCTGTCTTTTTCCTATTTCATCTGTCAGTTGGCAGTGTCAATGCGGTGGAATTAACTGAATCTACCCTAACAGTTCCCTTTGACGGGGCTGGCAAAACCGCTACCCTCACCCCCCAGGAATTTGCCAATGGTCAAAAACTTTTTGTCCAGGAATGTACCCAATGCCATTTGCAAGGGAAAACCAAAACCAATAACAATGTCAGTTTAGGATTGGAAGACCTCGGTAAGGCGGAACCTCCTCGCAATAACCTCGCGGCGATCGTGGATTATCTGAAAAATCCAACCAGCTACGACGGCGAAGACGATTATTCAGAATTACATCCCAATGTGAGCCGTCCTGATATCTATCCCGAACTGAGAAATCTGACTGAGGATGATGTCTATGATGTGGCGGGTTATACCCTCATTGCCCCCAAACTAGATGCCCGTTGGGGTGGTACAATTTACTTCTAAATTGGATTAACAACAATCTGAGCCTGATTCACGTCTCCCGATCGCCGGCGGTGGGGAGATTTTTAGTTCTAGCTTTTTAAGGTAGTAATCAGGTTGAGATAAAAAAACAAATTACAATAGGGAAAAAGTGGCTCTGGTTTTAAAAAGACCTTTGTAGGAGTCGATTTAGCTAAAATTCGCTTAAATTAATCTAAAATCACCTAATTTTAACGATAATCTCTATTTTTATGACCTTTACGGTCACAGGGCTATGGCTTACGAACCTCTTCATCATAAATATCGGCCCCAGACCTTTGCAGATTTGGTCGGACAGGAGGCGATCGCTACCACCTTAACTAATGCGTTACTCAGGGAAAGAATTGCACCGGCCTATCTGTTTACGGGGCCCAGGGGAACCGGCAAAACCTCCTCTGCGCGCATTCTAGCCAAATCCTTGAATTGTATTGCTGGCGATAAGCCAACGCCGACTCCCTGCGGAACCTGTGAAATTTGTCGAGCAATTCTACGGGGTTCGGCCCTAGATGTGATTGAAATCGATGCCGCTAGTAATACAGGGGTTGATAATATTCGAGAAATTATTGAGCGATCGCAATTTTCTCCCGTTCAATGTCGTTTTAAAGTCTATGTAATTGATGAATGTCTGACTGGAGATAGTTTAGTTCTGACCCGTAAAGGACTAACTAGAATTGATGATTCAAGTTTACAAGGACAAGAAGTTCTTAGTTATAACGAGTCTCAACATTGTTGGGAATACAAACAAGTGGTTCGCTGGCTAGATCAAGGGAAGAAGCCGACTCTGACCATTAAAACTAGTCAAACCGAAATTAATTGTACTGAAAACCATTTAATTAGGACAGCACAAGGATGGATAAAAGCAAAAAATCTAAAACCAGGAATGCAGATCTTATCCCCTGTGAATGTGGATGTGGAACACTTATCAAAAAATACGGTAGCGACCACCGTGTCCGACGATTTGTTCAAGGCCATCAATTCAAGGGTAATAAAGATACGCAAGGAAAAACAGGAAGAACATACGCTTACATTTCCCTCAGAGCGGAAAGTACTCGAAAATTTCTCGATGATTTTAGAGCTTATTCCATACCTTCAATGGACTACAAATTTAGAAAAAGTTGAATCTGTTATCCCTGCTACTATTGAAAATGTTTATGATCTCGAAGTTGCAGATAATCATAATTTTGTTGCTAATGGTTTGTTAGTTCATAACTGCCATATGCTTAGTACTGCCGCATTTAATGCCCTGCTTAAAACCCTGGAAGAACCACCAGAAAGAGTTATTTTTGTCTTAGCAACAACCGATCCCCAACGAGTTTTACCGACTATTATTTCTCGTTGTCAACGTTTTGACTATCGCCGTATTCCTCTGGGATCAATGGTTTCCCATTTACGGAAAATTGCCGATCAAGAAAATATTCAAATTAATGATGAAGCCATTACCTTAGTTGCTCAGATTGCCAATGGAGGACTACGGGATGCCGAAAGTTTATTAGATCAACTAAGTTTGTTGTCGGGAACTGTCACTACAGAAAAAGTGTGGGATTTAGTGGGAGCCGTTCCTGAACAGGATTTATTAGCTCTCCTAACAGCGATCGCTTCTAATAATGCCGAAACAGTGATTGATTGCTGTCGTCATTTAATGAATCGAGGCCGAGAACCTTTGGTTGTCCTGCAAAATTTAGCGGCCTTTTATCTCAATTTATTAATTGCCAAAACTGCTCCCCATCGTCCTGATTTAATTAGCGTCACCACCGCCACCTGGGAACAACTTTGTCATCTGGCTCCTACTTGGGATACAGCCACCATCCTAGCGGGTCAACAACGGCTGAAAGACAGTGAAGTTCAAATTCGCAACAGTACTCAACCCCGTTTATGGTTAGAAGTCACCCTTCTTGGACTCCTCCATTCTGCGATCGCCCCAACTCTCTCTGCCTCCCCGCCAACTCCCAGCAAATTTCAATCCCCCACTGCTGCCAACCCTCAAGCAAAAGCACAAGAGCATAGTCCCCTTTCTTCAACGCCTTCACCTCCTCCAATTGTCCCAACGCCTCCAACCGCTTCAACTCCAACAGTTAGCTCGACACCATTATCTCCACCTGAACCTTGGCAAAAATCTCTCCAGGAGTTAACGGATCTAGGGCTAGGCAAAAATAATGATGAAACATCAGGCCAGGAAACAAAAATTGTGGTGAATCTTCCCGAAATTTGGGAAGGGGTTCTTCAGGAATTAACCAATCTTAGCCAAGCTCTTATCCGCTCCCACGCCACACTTCTATCCCTAGAAGGTAATATCGCCCATATCGGCATTAGAACGGAACCACTGCTTAAATTAGCCCAGGGTAAGATAACTGAGCTAGAAGCCGCTTTTGAAAAAATCTGTGGCCGAAGGATTCGCGTCAAATTTTCTATTTCAGGAAACCCTGCTCCCATCTCCCCGTCTCCCCCCGTCTCCCCATCTCCCCGTCCCCCCCTCTCCTCTTCCCCGCCTCCCATCTCTCCCCCTCCCCCTGTCTCCCCGTCCCCTCCTCTCTCTCCCCCTCCCATCACCCATCAAAATAACAATGGAGCGATCGCCAAGGAACTTCCCATTCCAGTACCGAGCCAAAATTCCGAGGGAGATGTGGCTAAAGCGGCGGCTGACCTCGCCAAAGTTTTTAAGGGAGAAATTGTGACCCTTTCCTCCCCGGATGAAGAAAAAACGATACCGCTTAAACCGACGGATGCCAATCATCTCCCCCCCACTCTATCCCCCAGCCCTTCAGGAGGCATTTCTCCCAAACCATTGATTCAAGGTCGTCCCCCCATTGAGGAAAATGAGGATGAAGATGATTTGCCTTTTTAAGAGCCTTGCCCATGAAGTCACTGGGTGGTGGTTTAAGCTACTTTTAGGCAACAATGAACTATGGAATAATAAAGTCAATAAAGTTAATTGCTTCTATATTTCATGAACGACTTCTCAAAGACTGAGGGGTAATTGGAGAAGGTATTTTGACTATTCCTATGATAAAGCATTTAATTTGTACTAAGACCGATCAACGAATTATCCTTAAAGAACTGATCGCGTCCAGTGGCGAAGGTGAAGTTTGGAGAACCGAAAATCCCGCCATTTTAGCGAAGATCTATCATTCACCGACCTTACAACGGCAAGAAAAATTAAAGGTAATGGTGAAATATCCGCCTCAAGATCCCAATCAACACCGTCGTTGTATTTCCTTTGCCTGGCCCGAATCCCTATTAGCCGATCGTAGTGGTATGATTGTTGGTTTTTTAATGCCCGCTATTCACGGTGCAAAAGAACTGATTGAAGTTTATAATCCTAGTCGTCGAAAGAAAAATGGCTTAACCGTTGATTGGTATTTTCTTCACACAGCAGCCCACAATATTGCCTCGATTATTCATGCTATCCATGAAGCCAATTATGTCTTAGGCGATATCAAGCCCCAAAATATTTTAATTAATAATCAAGCCATTCCCTCTATTATTGACACAGATTCTTTTCAAGTTACCAATCCTCGTAATGGTCAAATCTACCGTTGTTTAGTGGGATCGGAAGGGTTTACGCCACCAGAACTACTCGGTAAAGATTTCGCGCTACTGAACCAGACGGAAGTTCAAGATCGCTTTCGTTTAGGAGTGATTATTTACTATTTATTGTTTGGTTCTCATCCTTTCCAAGGCAAATGGATTGGTACAGGTGACGCACTAGAATTAAGTGATTTGATTCGTCAGGGACATTGGGTATTTGGGCATCAAAGTTTAATTAAACCTTCCCGTTTAACCATTGCTCTTTCGACAGTGCATCCAGCCCTCAAAGATTGTTTTATACAATGTTTTAGTAAAGGTTATGAAAGTCCGCGATCGCGGCCCACAGCCAAAGAATGGCAAGATTCTCTACGATTAGCTATTAATTCTTTAACTATCTGCAATCAAGCCCCTAATCACTATTACTATCAAGATAATTCCACTTGTTATTGGTGTGAGCGGGCGATTAAACTTAAAACCGATATTTTTGGCAAGGCCCTCCGCCCCTCAGTATCAAACCCTTCTGTACCGCTATCTCCTCAATTAGGAAAATCAGTAGCGAGTATTTTACCCCCCTCTCAACCCCAGGTTGTGCGGATGCCCTATGGTCACTCTAATTATCAAGTATTGACCCATCGTCAGACTTTTTTGCGAAGAAAGTTTAACAGAAATACTTTTTTAATTGTGGGTAATCTTTCACTACTAGGAAGTATTTTAATTGCCATATTTCTCTTTCAGGAATTTCCGACACCCAGTCATTCTATTGCTCGTTATCGTCTCCCCCTTCAAGACTCGAAACCTGCTCCAATTCAAAGTGCTTCAGTCTATAATCAGCGTGGTTATATCCGCTATACTCAGGGAGATGATCTGGGCGCGATCACTGACTTTAATCAAGCTATCAGACTAAACCCCAAATTAGCAGAGGCTTACTATAATCGTAGTCTCGCTAAAAGCAATCTGGGTTATGAACAAGCTGCCAAACAGGATTGGAATCAAGCCATACTTCTCGATCCTCAATTGGCCGCCAATTACCATAGTCCTCTACTACCAGACACAGAGGAGAATACAAACTCCAATCAGGTTGCGGTTCTTCGTCCTACACCAACAGACAATATCGACATTACCGAACCAGTCGAGAATTTTTCTGATCTTAATGCTTCCCATCCTTCAGCTAATCAACCGACTCCCAAACCGTCAAATTTGCCCCAAGACGAGATGTCTTTTTTGTCTGAGAATACAGATCTGAAGATTCCTGAAAACTTGCCGAAGCCAACCGTCTCAGTGCCAACAAAACCAGCCTCTCCCCCTAAAATCGTTAATAAATCGTCTAAGGAGAGCATAAACCGTGCTCAAATGTTAGCGAACAAGATTGAAGCCTATAGTGCAAAGAAAATGAAAACTGAAGATACAGACCATCAAGATATCAATGTAAATCTGGCGTTATCTTTCTACCAACAGGGAATTTTTTATAAAAATTTAGGTATCAACTCAGAAGCCCTCAGAAATTTAGAAGAGGCCTCTTTATTGCTACACAAAGATGGTAACCAAGATATTGCCAAAGAAATTGAAACCATGATTCGCAATCTCAAAAAAACAAAGTGATCTTTCAATTTAACTTCCTTAACTATATCGCCTCAATTACCTTACATAGCTTAAGTTGGATCGGTTAATACAGCCTCTAAATAATCGGCAATGTCCCAGGGACGTTGGGCTACAGGAATCTCTGCTTCTTTAAAGACCATGATCGTTTTTTGGGTACTATTTGGTTCAGGTACGATATGAGATAATTGATTAGCAATAATGGTTAAGGAATCGCTGAAATGTTTGTTAAGAGTTGCCTGGTATCCAGGCAGATAGGCAATGACCGGTTTTTCAATCGCCGAGGCAATATAGTCAGCGGCCCGGCTTTCCCCCTCACGATTGGGTTGACCGAGAAGTACGATCGCTTCCGTCTGATCATCTTCTTCTAGAACCTGTAGCCATTGTTCAAAGTTGGAACCAATCAAGTCATCAGTGCCAATACTGACCACTAGGGATTGACCAAAACCCCGTCGGGTTAATTGTTGAGCAATATCATCCGTTAAAGTATCGCAGTGACTAATAATACCGATGGGGCCGGGTCGATAATAGTCTGGATTGAGGGTGCCCACACAAAACTGATCGGGAATTAAGACTCCTTGACTCCCAGATCCTAATATAAAAGTTCCGGTTTCTTCAGCTTTACGCAGTAACTGGATCATATCAAGGGGAGGAACACCAGCAGAGATAATCACCAATTGACGGATGCCGGCGGCGATCGCTTCTAGAGAAGCATCCAAAACGCGATAGGGAGGGTTGAGAATAACACTCATATCCACTGCCCCAACCTCGGCGATCGCCTCTTCAATCAAATCAAAAACGGGAAGATCGGCAATCTTTTCTCCGCCATGGCCCGCACTTACCCCTGCCACCAGTTGGGTTCCATAACGTCGCATTTGTTCAATATAAATTGCACTGAGAGGATGATGTACTCCCTGAAGCAAAACTTTACTTTGAGTTTGCCATTTCATAAAAAAATTACAAGATTAATACAGAACTAGGGCGAAGGACAAATTCAATCCGTGGGAAAAGGCTCTAAACAAGCTAGGGTTTTCGTGATCGCCGGTTCAAGATCCGTAAATCCATAGAACAGGGGCGGGTAAGTTTGAGCTTGTAAAATCTCTAAATTTCCCTGGGCTAACCTAAGTACAATAGGAATTTGGTCAGCAGCAGGAGAGTGACGGGGATGAAGAGCCCTTTCCTGAACCGTTCCCGTAGCACGGATAGTTCTTTCCTCACTATTTAAGACTTTGACACTAGGTAATTGAGGATTTAACTGTTGATGGAGCCAAGCGGCGATCGTCTCTGAGGTAGCGGCACAGCCAAAATAATTAATTAAAATGACCTGAAGATCTGCCATCTTCCGCAATTGTTTTATAGCCCCTTCCAATTGTTGAATTAAGGACACTTGAGGATGGGATTCCTCTAAAATGGCGGCTCCGACTAGCTTACCCTCCGCTTCACTCAACAGATCCCAGCTACTTAATGCTAATCCATAGCTGTTACAAATCAAACCAATTTTTGCGTGAGTGTCTCCTTTTAACCAGGAAAAACCCGAATCTTCCTCATATTTCGTTAGCTTTTGTAAATCAGGATGACGGGCGATCGCGCTATCATTGACTGCAATTTTGCCGTCCAAGGCCATCACTGCCCCATCAGCATTCACACCTAAAGGATTAATTTCAATTAAATCTAAATCTTTGCTAGTAAAGAGACGATACATTTTTTCAATAATATCACTCACGGCTGGCACCAATTCCCCCTTCAATCCCATTTTAATGGCCAGACGACGGGCATGAAAAAGGGAAAATTCCTCGGTCAACACCACCTGCTCCATATATTGCAGAAGCGTATCCACCTCAATTCCGCCTTTACTGGAGCCGAGTAGTACGGGACATTGACGCTGGTAGTCTAAAACGATCGCCAGAAAAAATTCCAATTGGCTATCATAACGGGCCTCCGCTAAAACGACCTCTGGATATTCCCCAGAAATCGGAAGATGAAAAATGGCCGTTGCTGCCGCGATCGCATCAATCGTATTTTCCACAAATCGAACACCACCAGCCTTGCCTCGCCCACCAGCCCGCACCTGGGACTTCAGAACAACGGGATAGGGAATTTGTAGTCTTTTCAGTTCGCCAGTATTGTGAATTGTCTGAGATGGCAAAATCGGGATGCCAATCTGTTGGAACAGTTCTTTGGCTTGATATTCTAATAGATCCATTGGTTAAGAGGTTGTCCGTCGTAATTCGTCATCAATCGTAGTTTAGAGTTTAGGCACCAATCATACTGAACAAGATTAAAAACTGAGATATTACTGATATTCATACATTCTACCGTCTCCTTGAGAACGCATAATGGCAATCAAGACTGAAGACAGACATCCGGGCAGGCCAAAATCAACTGCAATTTGTTGTTGGGCAGCAATCATAAACACCAATCCTGAGTGTGATCGTCTGAACTAAAAACCTTGTTATTAAGCCCGGCATCAACACGACCCAATTCTGTCATACTTTTTTGGACGACTTAGGAAACCTGTGACAAATCACTCCTATCTATGCTAATAACGAGGACAGTGGCTTGATATTGGCGACACTGAATTGCGATTAGGAAACAATGACATGGTACATACGGCAACTCGCTCCATCGATTTTAAAGATTTAGCCAAACGGCTATACAGACATCTTCTTTCGGATGCGATCGCCCAACGCCATTTGGTGATCGTCAAGGGCAACCGGTCACTTCAGGACAAAGAAACTTCCCCTCAGACGGAACCCGTCAATTGTTTTCTAGAAGAAGGTGTCTTGATGGTGATTATTCACTTAGCAGAAACCCCAGCCTTAGAAACCCCAGCCATTTTTTCCTGTACGAGAGATTTTTTGGAGAAAGTCGGGATTACCGTAGATTACCCCATTAAAATTTATCTGGTTGTCGATGAAGCAAAAACTAACTCCAGTTATAACGACAACACTGTCTCCCCTTCCTTAACCGCTAGTTTTCCCCAACGAACCCTATCTCAATCCCTGGCGACCATTGCCTCAGACTCCACGCCAAGTTCCCCCCCTGGTTGGGCAGACTTTGTGCAAAATCAATGGCAATATTTTTTAAATAAACGTCCCGCCTTTCTGGTTAACAATCTCAAGTGGATCTTATTGGGATTGGGGTTAGGAGGCAGTGTATTTGTCTTGGGAGTTTATGCTCTCAGCCGTCCTTGTGTCATTGGTGCCTGTGTTCAGTTGCGTGAGGCAGAACAATTAATGCAAGCATCTCTGTTTTCCGACGATGAAGAGTTGGCAACCCATTGGTTAACCACCAAGCAGCAATTAGTGGAAGCTCAGAACAAGTTAGAGACCATTCCTTTTTGGTCGCCCTACTATGGACAAGTTACTCAGTTGCAAAAAGATTATCAAGTTCGCCTATCGTCAGTCGAGCTATTAAGTCAAGCAACTCAGCAGGCCCAACAGGCCCAACTTTTAGGACAAAATAATGCTCTCTCTACTACGGATTGGCAACAAGTAAAACAAGATTGGGAAAATGCGATCGCCTTATTGGGCAAAATACCGAACGATAGTGCTTACCAAGCCTACGCACAACAAAAGCGGCAAGTTTATCGGCAAAATCTCCTCACAGCCCAGCAACGTCTCCTTGAAGAGCAACAGGCAGAATTACACCTTGGTCAGGCTACAGAAAGTGCCGTTTTAGCCAGAATCCGCAGTAGTGCACCGAAATCCCTTGCCGATCTCAGTCTCATTGCCGCAACTTGGCAAGAAGTGATTAAAAATCTCCAGCAGATTTCCCCCGGAACCACCGTCTATGAAAAGGTGCTGAAACAATTACCCATCTATCGTTTGGAATACAAGCAGGTAGTAATTCGCCGTCAACAGGAAGAGAAAGCCTTACTCAATTATCAACAGGCCTTGGCCCTCGCCAAATTTGCGGAACAGTCCGAACGAGAACAACAATGGTCAATCGCCGTTACCCATTGGCAAAAGGCCCTAATGGCTCTTAAACAAATTCCGTCCCACAGTTTTCTCATGGAGCAAGTTCGTCCCCTACTTACCACCTATAATCTTGCCCTACAACAGGCCCAAAATAGTCTCAAAATAAGCCTGCGATCGCAGAATATTAAACGTGATTTAGAGTCCCTTTGTTCACAATGGAATCGAGCCTGCGACTATAGCATTAGTCCTCAAGTCATTAAGGTGAGACTAACCTCAGGCTACGTCCAGCAAATTTGGGATTCGGCTCTCCAGGCTAAGTCCCAGGGCAATATTCCTGGTCAGGCAGGGGTACTTAACCATATTTCCCAGCTAGAACAAACTTTTCAGACGATCAGTAATCAAGCGGGTTTGCCCCTAGAGCTTTATCACGCTAAAGGCAATCGCTTAACCAGTTATCAACCCATTCGTTAAGCCGGAAAGGTATAATAAAGCCTCTCCCCTTCAGCTTGTTTGGAATACTCGACAATGGACACATTCTCACCGATCTATCAAGGCCAATTTGGTGAATTTACCATTACCGACAGCGATCGCCGCGAAGTGATTCTCTACCGTACAGGATTAGCGATCGCCGCCCTAAGTTTTGTTGCCGGGGTCACTTTATTTTTAACAAATGCTCTTTCTAGCTTTTTATTGCCCATCTTAAACCTGCTCTTTTTACTATTTAGCTTGGGATTGGGCTTAAGCCTGTGGAAAATTCATATTTATCTTAAACCGCTACATCAAGCCTTACAACTATTTTTAGCAATCGGTAGTGTATCCGCCTTATTTTTCGTTATTTATCTTCAGCAACCCCTCGCCCAACTGGTTTATTCATACCCTCTTTCTTTGCTGGGCATTGGCTTTAGTTTTGCGGCTCTAACCGGAATTTTTTTCAAAGAAGCTTTTTGTTTTAATCGCTTAGAAACGAAATTTTTGACCCCCCTAGTGCCTCTATTACTCCTCGGTCATTTATTTTCCATTTTACCTGTCAGCTTGGAGAAAATTCTTCTAGCTCTTTGGGCCGGACTATTTTTAATTTTTGTGGCCCGCAAAGTCATTCAACCTATTCCGCCGGATATTGGTGATAAGTCAGTTTTCACCTATTTAGAACAACTTTAGAACAACAGCGATCGGTTTCTTCCACCTAATCTAAGGTTTGCTGCCGGTTAATATCCTGCCGTGTACACACATCTCCCCTTCAACCTCGTTTTGCCCCCCCCAGCTCCCCAACTTTGGGGGGAGAACGGTCTCTTGAACTGGTTCAAAGTCCCCCAGAATTGGGGGATTTAGGGGGCTAGAAAAGGTTAAACAGAAAATCAAAAACTTGTGTGTACACAGTAGCCAACTTTG
>JAYKJI010000075.1:0-3421 GCA_035285405.1 Snowella sp.
ATTGGTTAGCGGTGGAATACTACAAAAGCCGCTACGGGGAACCCAATTTTGCCAAAGCCAGCCGACAAAAAAGTCTGGTGGAACAAGCCATTAAGCAGGCCATTAGCCAAAATAAACTGGGTCAAAATGCCCTCAGCCGGGGGGCCAGACGGTCAGCCCTAGAAAAATTGGGCGTTGACTATCTGCTCGAAGAAATCCAAACCATCATTCTTGACCAAGGGGTTACGAATTTAGACGAATATTTGGCGATCGCCCGTCGGGGTCGAGGTCGGCCACTCCAGCAAATGCAACGGGAAGCAGTCTGGATAGTATATGAACTCTGGTGTAATCTGCTTAAACGCTATCGCCTCGTTACCTTTGAACAGGCACGAAATTTAGCCCTGGCGATCGCCGAAAACATTCCCCCCGATCAAAAACCTTACCAAGCGATTCTGATTGATGAAGCCCAGGATTTATCGCCGGTTTCCCTGCGTTTTCTGTTGGCTTTAGTGCCTGATTTTGAGGCCATTTACCTTACCGCCGATGCCTCCCAATCCCTGTATCAAAAAGGCTTTAGTTGGACAAAAATCCATCAAGACCTGAAAGTAACAGGCCGCACCTTACTGCTCAAGCGCAACTATCGCAACACCCAAGAAATTGTCCAAGCCTGTGAGCAAATTCTGACCAATTCCGAAGCCGGTGATCCCGATTGCGTCCGCCAAACCCCCTCCCAATACCACGGCGATCGCCCCCAACTGCTTCCCTTTTGCTTGCCCCATGCTGAAACCCAAGCTATTAAAACCTTTTTGCACAAAGCCTCTAAAAACCATCGTTTGCCCATCACCAGTACCGCTATTTTGTGTCCCACCAATCAGATTGGTAGAGTTTACGCCAAACAACTCAGTGAGGAAGGATTAGCCGCTCAATTTGTCAGCGGCCAAGACATCGACCTCAAAGCACCGTATATTAAAGTATTAACGCTTCATTCTGCAAAAGGGTTGGAATTTCCCTTTGTCATCATTCCCCTTGCCCGGAGTACTTTTCCCGAAATGATGCCCTACCCCCTGCCAGCAGAAGAACAGGATGGTTACTTAAACAGCCAAAAACGGCTCTTTTATGTGGGTTGTTCCCGGGCCATGCGAGCTTTATTGGTGACATTACCCCAAGGATCAGCTAATTTCTTTAACAATCTTCTTCCTCCCACCTGGGAAATGCTTTAGACCGATTTAACTTTCTTGCACCCAACGATTATGAAAATCCCTTTCCCCCTCACTAATCTGCTCCAAGCTAGTGACGCTGAACTTCCTTCAATGATTCAGCTTATTTCATTGGGCACAGCATTTATCGATTGCACTAACTACGAGGCGATCGCCGATGAAGATTTAGAGCGTTTATTGGCATTATTGCCGGAAACCTGGGGGATAGAAGAAATTGCTGAAGCATTTAGCGGCAATGCTTTGAACGAAGTATTAGGGGAACAAATTGCCAATAAATTAGGGAATGGAGAAAAATCTACTCCCCACTCCCGTACAGACACAGAACCTGCGTCTCCCACTGTCTCAAAACCAACTCCTTCCTATGGCCTTGATGTTTTCAAGCTAAGAAACGAAATCATCAACGATTACCGCAGTTACATTACCAGTTTCTTGCAAATTAAAGATGAACGAGTCGAACAGTTTGTGCAAGAAAAACTCGACCAAGGCAGTCTTTGGAAAGATTCTCTGGTTCAGATTAATCCCTCTTATAAAAAAGGTCAAACGGTTCAACAACTGATTGACGAAAATTTACTTCACACTGATTGTCAAAATTATTTTAAAAGTAATTTCAATTTTCATTATCACCAAGAACAAGCTTTTCGAGCTTACCACGCCAATCTTCCCTATGTTTTAACAACAGGAACGGGGTCAGGAAAAAGCTTGAGTTATGTTGTCCCCATTATTGATGATCTCAGCAGAAATCCTCAGATTAAGGGGGTAAGGGCGATATTGGTTTACCCCATGAATGCCCTGATCAACTCTCAGGAAGGGGAATTTAATAAATTCTTTAAGCAATATCAAGAACTCACTGGAAAAAAATCTCCTATCACCGTTGCTAAATATACCGGACAAGAAAAGTTAGACGAAAAAATCAACTTACAAAATAATCCGCCCCATATTTTGCTGACCAACTATGTGATGTTGGAATTAATGCTCAGTCGCCGTGATGAAGCCAAATTTGTAGAGTCTCAAGACTTGCAGTTCGTTGTGCTGGATGAACTCCACACCTATCGGGGACGGCAAGGGGCCGATGTGGCTATGGTCATTCGTAAACTGCGCCAACGCTGTAATCGCCATTTTCTCTGTATTGGCACTTCCGCCACCATGGCCACCGAAGGAACCCGAGGCGATCGCCGTCAAACCGTTGCCAATGTAGCCAGTAAATTGTTTGGAACCGCGATTAATCCAGAGCAAGTTATTGATGAAACCCTAGAAAGGGCCATTACCCGTCCCTACCCAGAGGTAGATGAACTGCGAGAGAGCTTACAACAACTCCTCCCCGCCGACGGGGATAAAACCGAATTTCTGGCCCATCCCCTCAGCGCCTGGGTGGAAATGAACTTTGGACTGAAAGAAGAGGAAGGACGCTTAGAACGCCAGACACCTATGGGTCTCGAAGCAGGAGCAGAACGTCTCGCTCAATTGACAGACATTGAACCCCAACACTGTCGAGAACAACTCCAAGCTGTTTTGTTATGGGGCAGTCGCACCGAGGGATTAGCCTTCCGTTTACACCAGTTCATCTCCCAAGGGGGTAGTGTTTATGCCACCCTGGAGCATCCCGATCGCCGTCATTTGACCCTGGATGGACAATACAAAATTGAGGGAGAACGACTTTTATATCCCCTGGTATTTTGTCGGGAATGCGGACAAGATTATTACCTAGTCAAATACGACCAATATCGCCAACACTTTAGCCCTCGTTTACCCAGTGGCTATGAAGAAGACGGGGAGGATCAACAAAGCGGCTATCTAGCCCTAAATGAACCAGAAATTTGGCAAGAAGAGGATGCTGAACGCTTACCGGATGCCTGGTTCAAGGTCACGAAACGGCGGGGTCGAGAGCCTAGACCCAACCATGAAAAATATATTCCGCAAAAATTCTGGATACGTCCTAATGGGGAAATTTTCACCGGGGCCTTAGTTGAAGGTAGCCAGGAAGCGGTTTCTGCTTGGTTTATCCCTAAACCTTTTCAAGTCTGCTTAAACTGCGGTGTGGTGCATCATCCTCGGAAAAATGAGTATGCGAAGCTTTCTCGTCTCAGCAGTGAAGGACGAAGTACCGCCACCACCCTGCTTTGTTTGGCCACCGTCAGTCGCCTAAAAACAGAAGCCAGCGTCAGTGAAACGGCCCGTAAAATCCTCAGCTTTACCGACAATCGCCAGGACGCTTCCCTCCAGGCTGG
>JAYKJI010000076.1:0-12110 GCA_035285405.1 Snowella sp.
TGATGGAAACAGCCTCTGGATTGCACAACTGGCGAATTGATGAGCGACAGTTGGCTGCCTAAAGTTAAGAATGAGATGAGGGGAAATATGATTGAGCTTTAGCTTTCCTTATTTCCAATTAAGTCTAATGTTTAATTTAACAGAGGAAGAAAAAGTTCATATTGAACAGCGATTGAGCAGTTTTCCCCTAAATAAACTACAACCCCGCTATCCCTGGCAAACGGTTAAACCTCGTCCGATTAAAGCCTATACAGAGGATAGATTTACCTAGTTTTTATGCGTAATGTTGTTAGTAGAAGTGGGCGATTGCTTTCTTTTCAATTAAAAGGCAGCAATGTAGAAACTTATCCGTTGGGCTTTGGTGATCGCGGGGTCGTATTGAGTAGAGAGAGGCTCAATTATCAGTTTGGAGAGAGAAAATAACAAGATTTTAGGTAGGAACCGGCTCACCAGGTCTTAGCTTGAGCCATTTTCCCATTTCCTGTAAAAAACTCTCACAACCAACCACGTCCCACTCCATTTCGATATAATCACTCTGGGAGCGAATGTTGACATTAATACTGGGTTCAATGGGATCAAAGTCTGGAGACTCAGTGAGATGGGGTTGTTGATGTTGCTGCTCGACGGCATGATAGGTAACACAGCGATCAACATAATGGCAGTTGACACAAATACACATGGCACTGACACAATCCTTTTTTGCTACTCTAGCTTAGACTTCTAGATTCTGGTTACTGCTCTTAGACAATGTTTGTCTTTTAGGGGCAAACCATCCCGACTATTGGCTATCTTTTTAAATAATGCTTGCTCTTTTGACCCAACTTCCCCCTCTTCGTCAGCAATTACCGTTTGATTTAATCTGGCTTCCCAGTCAGGCCTATTTGGTGGGGGGAGCAGTACGAGATGCCATTCTAGGACGCAGACGGGAATATTTAGATTGGGATTTTGTCGTCCCTGAAAAAGCAGTAGAAACCGCCAGGGCGATCGCCGAACATTATCAGGCTGGCTTTGTCGTTCTGGATAAAGCTCGTCAAATTGCGAGAGTGGTGTTTCCCCAAGGAACGGTTGATTTTGCCCTACAGGAAGGTCTGACCCTAGAACAGGATTTACAACGGCGGGATTTTACTATTAACGCGATCGCCTACAACCTTCATCAGGAAAGACTCATTGATCCTCTCAATGGCGTAAAAGATCTGAAAAAAGGACTCTTAAAAATGGTCAGTGCCAGAAACTTGGCTGATGACCCCTTAAGATTATTGCGAGCCTATCGACAGGCTGCTCAACTACAATTCGCCATTGATCTCACCACACGAGAAACCATTCAAGATCTAGCCCGTTTAATTAAAGGGGTGGCAGCAGAACGGGTACAGTCAGAATTGAATTATCTGCTCAGTAGTCCGCGAGGTAATCAATGGCTATTAGCCGCTTGGCAAGATGGCCTGTTAAAGGCCTGGTTTCCCCAGGTTGACCTGGATACCTTAAATATCATTTGTCGAATTGATTTAGCTCTAGCGACGGTTAAAGCAACGTTAAGTGTGGAGGAAAGGCTAGTCTTTGCCCAGGCATTAGGAAAAAAAGGCATGGCCACGGCCAAATTAGCCAGTTTAGTGACAAGAGATTCCCTCCAAGCAGAAATACAATTGGAAACTCTGAAGTATTCTCGCCAGGAAATTCGGGCCGTCGGCTCTGTTCTTAAGGGCTATGTTTGGTCAACCCAAGTTTCTTCACTTCCTAGTTTGAGAGAACAGTATTTTTTCTTCTTAGAGGTGGGGAAATATCTACCTATTTTTGTTCTATTTGCCCTGGCCAATGGTTCTGAGCAATGCTTTATTTTTGAGCTTTTGGCAAAATATCTAGATCCTCACAGTGCTGTTGCCCATCCTCGCGCCCTTATTTCAGGAAACGATTTAATTCAAAAACTGAAGCTTAAACCTAGTCCTATCATTGGCAAGTTACTCACTGAAATTCAGGTTGCCTATATTGAGGGTAAAGTTGCTTCTGTCCAAGAGGCATTGATTTATGGAGAATTTTTAATGCAAAATCAAGCTTCATTGTTCTGACTTTAATTACTTTTTGAACAATTCATTCAAGTTTCTCTAAATAAACCGAAACTAAACTTTCACCATGCTGACTGAGTGTTGTCAATTCGCTCAGAAAAAATGCTATAATAACCTTCAAGTTTAAGCTCATTGCAACGATCAAAATTAATGGTGAAGAGTCCTCTCCGTTATCCTGGCGGAAAACAAAAGGCAATTTCTCAGATTGCTCAATATATACCTTCCCACTTTAAAGAATTCCGTGAACCTTTTGTCGGAGGAGGCTCTGTTTTTTTATACATCCGGCAAAAATATCCTGACTTAAAATTTTGGATTAACGATCTCAATCCAGAATTATATTATTTTTGGCTTCAATCAAAAAACAATTTGGTTGAATTAGTTGATGAGGTTTGGAAAATCAAAAATACGACGAAAGAAGGACGTAGTTTGTTCGATTCCTTTGCAAAAAAAGATACAACGAAAATGCTTGAATTAGAACATGCAGTACGCTTCTTTGTATTGAATCGAATCACATTTTCAGGAACGATAGAAAGTGGAGGTTATTCAGACGCATCTTTTCACAGTCGTTTTACAGAATCATCTATACAGAGATTATCCAATTTAGACGATTATTTTAAAAATACTCATATTACTAACTTTGATTATCGTATTTTACTTGAAAAACCAGGTGAAGACGTATTTATTTTTCTAGACCCTCCTTATCTTAGTAATCATAAATCTAGACTATACGGCAAGAAAGGCAATTTGCATCTTGATTTTGACCACAATCGTTTTGCTCAATTAATGGTAAAATGCCAACATAAATGGCTGATTACTTATGATGATTGCGAGCAAGTGCGTGATCATTTCTCGTTTGCTCATATCTATGAATGGAAATTACAGTATGGAATGAATAATTATAAACAAAAAAATGCGAAAAAAGGTAACGAGCTTTTTATTACTAATTACCCTGTCAATCATAATAATTAAAGTTAAATAAATTTAACCATAATGAGTCAATCGCCGCAACCAACAACAATGAAGGACATTCTGATCTTAAAACGTCGTCACCTCTTGAAACTGGGTTCCTTTGCCCTCGGAACAGGACTGTTAGCAGCTTGTACTTCTCAGCAATCAGCGATCGCACCCTCAAAATCCAAACTAGAGCCGATTAAACTGGGACTAGGATGGAAAGCCGAAGCCGAATATGGGGGGTTCTATCAAGCCGCAGCAACAGGGATTTATCAAAAATACGGTCTAGATGTTTCTATTGACGCAACTCCTCCCCAAACCAACATGACACAATTATTGCTAGGAGGAGTGGTTGATTTTATGGTTGGTAGTGCGGTTGACTCCCTTAAAGCCATTCAACAAGGTATTCCCAAAGTGACCCTGGCTTCAATATTTCAAAAAGAAATTCAAATTCTCTTGGCTCATCCAGGGGTCGGCAATGATTCTTTTCCCCAACTGAAAGGAAAACCGGCCTTTATTAGTGCATCAGCGAACAAAACCTATTGGCCAGTGCTTCAGGCTAAGTATGGTTTTACCGATGATCAAAAACGAGTCTATAACTTTAATATTAGCCCTTTTTTAGCCGACAAAAACTCTGTCCAACAGGGACTTTTAACCTCAGAACCCTATTTAATTGAAAAACAGGGCGGTTTTAAACCCGTTATTCTCCCACTGACAGACGCAGGTTATAATCCCTATATTTTTACAATTGACACCACTCGAAAACGACTGGAAACCCAACCGGATTTAGTGCAAAAATTTGTTGATGCTTCGATTAAAGGTTGGTATAGCTATCTGGATGATCCTCAAGCGGGTAATGCTGCTATTAAACAGGCCAATCCAGAGATGACAGATGATCTGATTGCCCATAGTATTGCCAAGTTTAAGGAATATCAATTGATCGAATCGGGGGATGCGGCTCAATTAGGGATTGGTGCTATGACTGATCAACGTTGGCAATCATTATTTACCGATTTAAGTCAGGTGGGAGTGTTAGATCCCAAAATAGATTATAAACAGGCTTATACTTTACAGTTTATTAATAAAGGGGTGGACTATTACCGCCAACGATAAAAGTTTATGAATCAACAACCGGTTATTACTTTGACGCGGGGCCATAAGACCTTTGACAATGGCACGATCGCCTTACAGGATGTCAATCTCAGGGTCAATAATGCCGAATTTGTCAGTCTGGTCGGGCCGTCGGGATGCGGTAAAAGTAGTCTTTTGCGGATCGTTGCCGGGTTGAGTCATCTGAGTTCGGGTTCTCTGATCTGGGAAGACCCCCATTATGCGTCTCAGGTTGCTTTTGTCTTTCAAGAACCGGCTTTAATGCCCTGGGCAACGGTGAAAGATAATGTTTTACTGCCGCTCAAGTTAGCGGGCCTATCTGCGAAAAAGGCCGAAGCTATGATGGCGGATGTACTTCAGCTTGTGGGTTTAGAAAGTTTCAAGTCCGCCTATCCCCGACAACTTTCGGGGGGGATGAAAATGCGTACCTCGATCGCCAGAGCCTTAGTCACCTCTCCCCAGGTGTTATTGATGGATGAACCTTTTGGAGCCTTAGATGACATTACTCGCACGAAACTCAATGATGATTTGTTAGCCCTTTGGAGCCAACAGCAATGGACAGTCATGTTTGTGACCCACAATATCTATGAAGCGGTTTATTTGTCTGAACGAGTATTGGTCATGGCTCCGCGTCCTGGACGCATTGTGGCGGAGATTTTAATTGATGAACCCGCTCCTCGCACCACCGCTTTTCGTAACTCTTCGGCTTTTAGTCACTATTGCCATCAAGTTTCTGAGGCCTTGACTTTGGCGATCGCTGATGATTTAGCGTTAACAAGTCTAAGGAAATAGTTCTGAACTCTGGAGAAATTAACTTGCGATGAAGTTTTGGTCTATTCAAACGGTCAAATGGCAATCTGCGCTGGAATGGATTGCGCCTCTGGTCTTGGGTTTGCTGGGTCTGAGTGCTTGGGAAATGGGGGTGCGAGTCACCCATACTCCTGTCTATTTATTGCCCGGCCCGATTGTGATTGGGCAAACCCTGGTAAAGGATTGGGGGATTCTCTTACCAGCCCTATTAACAACCATTAAAATTACGCTCTGTGCCTTTACGGCTGCTACGGTTTCTGGTGTATTAATTTCTATTCTGATGGCGCAAAGTAAGTGGATAGAAAAAAGCCTTTACCCCTATGTGATTGTCCTACAAACCACGCCTTTAGCAGCGATCGCACCTTTAATTATTATTTGGTTGCGAAACAATTCCTTTTTGGCATTAGTGGTTTGTGCCTGGATTGCTGCCCTCTTTCCGATTATTAGCAACACAACTTTTGGCTTAAGTAGTGCCAATCCAGCCCTTCGAGATCTCTTCCAATTGTATCAAGCTTCCCGTTGGCAAACCATGCGCTATTTACGTTTGCCTAGTGCCTTACCCTACTTTCTCAATGGTTTACGGATTAGTGGAGGATTGTCTCTCATCGGTGCAATTATTGCTGAATTTGTGGCGGGAAGTGGTGGCTCTAATTCCGGCATTGCCTATCAAATTTTGATGGCGGGCTATAACCTCGAAATTCCCCGTATGTTTGCCGCTTTGATCTTGATTACAACGTTGGGTATTCTTATCTTTGTTACCCTGGAAATGTGTTCTGATGCTCTACTGAAGGATTGGCATGAAAGTTCAATTCGTCGCGATCGCTAAATGTTTAGGGATGGGAGTTTAGTATCACAAATCTTTCGCGCTGGGTCAACGACAGAAAATTAATCAAGATACTCACTCAATTTTGTTGCTGAGAAGCTTCGTCTAACAGAAACCTCAAAACCATCTCTATCAAGAAGGGATTACCCTCAAATCTTGTTTTCCTTAAGACTTTTGCCAGCTTTAAAAATACGCAAGATCTGGAAAATATTAGAAAAATCATCTGTCCAGAGGGAAACCTGACTATCTTTTTCAATCACCTGCCAGCGAGAATCATTGATCAGCTTACCAAAATTTTTCTGATCGCTAGTCAATATTACCCAGTGAGAAGGCAATTTACCCAGCTTTTTTTCAGCAGTGGAAATAGGCAAATCCAATTGACTCAGAGCAGATAAGCTTAAATCCTCAGCTAAGCCTCCTAAAACAGGTTCAAGATTAAGATGTCGATTGGAGATATTAATAGCCAGTAAACCCTGTGGACTTAATTTTTGTAAATAGAGTTGAATGGCCTCTTTGGTCACTAAATGGGTTGGAATCGCATCAGAACTAAAGGCATCCATAATCAGCAAATTATAGTAATGATCGGCAGCCTTCTGAATAGAAAGTCTAGCATCGCCAAGAATAATAGAAAAGGGCGATTTTGTATCTTCTAAAAAGCTAAAATATTGAGGATTACGAGCTAAACGTTCTACACTTTCATCTATTTCATAAAAAGTCCAACTTTGTTCTGGCTTTCCATAAGTAATCAAGGTTCCAATGCCCAATCCCATAACGCCAATATGAAGAAGTGGTTGAGAATCATCTAAAGATTGAAAAACCTGTCCTATAGGCCCTGTGGGATAAAAATAGGTTAAGGGTTGATCTCGACGCTCAGGATCGAGGCTTTGCCGACCATGTAACGTCGTACCATGAAAGAGGCTATGATAATTTTCTTTCTGATTATACAAAACACGATTGACTCCAAAAAAGCTCCTTTCCGTTACTAGCAATTTTCCCATACTGGGTAGATAAAATTGACTGATTAAACTCATTAAAATTAAGCCAGTTATGAAGCGTATTCTAGATAAACTAAATCCATAAAAAAGCAATAGTAGTATTCCGAAAATAAAGAGAATAGCGGTTAGATTATCATTAAAATTTTTTACCTGAAAGCCAGTTAACAAAAAACAAGCTAAAAGAATAATACTACTGATTAAACTCAAGGATCTTCTGATTTTTATCAAAGCGTTTGGCACAAGAGGGTTTGAAAATAAATCGTTCTTATAATCACCATTGAGAAGAGATTTCAGCCTCATTTCTTCATTTAGGGGAACTTCAGCGTTTTGATTGCCAACCTTAGAAACTCCAATTAATAGCATGCTTAATCCTAAAATCAAGGGATATTCCAAAATATTGGTAAATAGTAAAGGGGCCGCGATCGCATTAAATAATCCACCTAAAACTCCTCCAAAGGCAATCCAAAAGTAAAAGCTCGTTAAATAGTCAGGATGGGGACGACTGCTGGCCAATTTTCCATGAAAAAGCATCGCAATACCGAAAAAGCCGATTAAATGTAATGGTAATAGTAACCAAAGAGGTTCGATAATTTTAAGTAACGCTAAGGCAATTAAGAGGGCTAATAATACAGGAAGAAATTTTTCTAGTTTTTCTTGAGAAAATAAGGGCTTAGGGGCGAAAGTAAAGGTAAAAGTTAATAAATAAATGGCCAAAGGAATTGCCCATAACAGGGGAATGGCAGCTAAATCAGTGGTTAAATAGGTCGTCACACCTAACAATAAACTGGAAGGGAGAAAAGATAATAAGAGCCATTGCATTTTTAATGGTAAGTTGGGAGTAACTTTTTCAAGGCCAAAACTTGAAGTATGGTGAGATTTTTTAGAACCTGGATCACCATTTTCGATTTGCCATAGCGTTATGCCACATCCCACCGTTAATAAGAGTAGGGAAATATAGCCTATTGTCCACAACTGATTTTGATGGGTTAAAGAAAAATTTGGCTCCAGAAAAATGGGATAACAGATTACACCGCAAAGACTTCCCAAACTACTGGCCGTATATAAAAAATAGGGATCGGAACTAGCGGGATGAATTGTCTCGGAAAACCATTTTTGCGCTAACGGTGCAGTGGTAGAAATTGCTAATAAGGGAAAACCAATGGACAGAGTTAATAAAGATA
Source organism: Snowella sp. (assembly GCA_035285405.1). Taxonomy (GTDB): domain Bacteria; phylum Cyanobacteriota; class Cyanobacteriia; order Cyanobacteriales; family Microcystaceae; genus Woronichinia. Next base: position 7,928 of record JAYKJI010000076.1, read on the forward strand.
GTAAAGCAATAATGGGATGAGCGGATAGAAAAGAAAAATCACCTCTTTTAAAGGTAATAGGTAAAAAAATAAGTGGAATTAAGATTGTAAAAATGTGAATAATGGTTTGGCGGCGAGTTCCCAGCCATTTGGTCGTTAGGTGGGAATAGCCATAGCCCAGTAACAAAATCGTTTGAAAGAATAATAGACAGGTGTTCCAAACAGCAGGCGATCCCCCAAAAAAGGGTAGAATCATTTTTGCAACCATCAATTCAACCCAAAATAGCAAGAAGGCACTCACAAATAGGGTTAAGGCAAACAGAATGGGCAAAAATAATGATCTTCCTAAATAGTTTTTAATCGGCATAATAAACGAAGCTCAGGGATAATTTAAGTTCTAATAAAACTCCCCAACATAGCTCAATTTTTGCAGCGATCGCCGTCAAGTTAACTAGACGAACAACCCAGACTTTAGGAAGAGGCTAACACAGAAGGCGGTTTAGCAAAAATCATCCGGCCTGCCGAAGTTTGTAGCGCAGAAGTAACAACTACCCGTAATTCTGCCCCCACATATTCTCGTCCCTCTTCCACCACAACCATTGTGCCATCTTCTAGATAACCAATGCCCTGGGCGGGTTCCTTACCCTGTTTAAGAATTTTTAAATCTAGCGTATCACCAGGTAAATAAACAGGACGCACCGCCTGGGCTAAATCATTGACATTTAAAATAGAAACTTTTTGTAAATTGGCAACCTTGCTGAGATTGTAATCATTGGTGAGCAGAATACCATTAATTTCCTGGGAAAGATGGACTAATTTAGCATCCACGGTGGCAATATCATCGTAATCAGCAGAATGGATAATAATTCTTTCAGGAAAATCCTGTTGAATACTTCTGAGAATATCTAAACCCCGTCGTCCTCGTACCCGTTTTTGATCATTACTCGTATCAGCTAATTGTTGTAATTCCGCTAGGACAAATTGCGGCACTAAAATCTGTCCTTCGATAAATCCTGTCGCTAAAAGTTGTTCAATCCGGCCATCAATAATACAACTTGTATCCAAAATTTTAGGGGCGATCGGTTGCAAGGTTCCTTCAGCCACCAACATCGTCTCAATACTATTGGGATTAATCAATCTTAAAAAAGTACGTCCGTGTGTATCGGCTAAACTAATCCCTAAAAAAGCAAAAACCACACTCCCTAATACCGCCATGGTTGGTTTCAGAAACGAAAATTCCCCTGGAATCGGTAATAAAAAGATGGGAGCCAACATCAAATTCGCAATCAATAAACCGATTACCAAGCCAACGGCACGGGTTAAAATCGTTTCGATGGGGGTTTTGCGGATGCGCTGTTCTAAACGTCGATAGGTCGTTTGAGCGACTAAACCCATTGCCAAGCCGATAACCGCCGTAAAACCGGCCCCTAACCACCGCAAGGCCTCAATATTGGAAATTTGGACTCTGACGGCTTCTGGCAATAAATCCACACTGTCAAAGCCTACACCGGCAAAGGCAAAGATAAAGATTAGAACAATGATGGCATCTAGCATAGGGCTATCCTAATGACTTAAGGTGAGATCTAATTCCTCTAATGCTTCTCTGCTGCCAAAGGAGTCTTCTAAAGGAGCGATCGCCGCTAATAATCGAAAAAGTATCAGTGCTTCCGATTATATCTTGGCTAGTGTTCTAAGGGGGTGGTTAAACTTTCGCGTCTCCATTGAAACTAACTGAAAAAGAAGCCTGCTGAATTGGTCACGTTCAACAAATTAACCCCAATATCTGTCGCCGTGAAACCTGTCGTTGCGCTGGTAGTTAACAGTAAGGTTCCGGTACCAAAGCCAGCGTTGCCGGTTACGCCATCACCCACTTTAAACAGGGTATTACTACCAGAAACCTGGACATCAATCGCGGTTATGCCGGTGAATTTGAGCAGATCTCCGCCAATTCCACGCACAAAGTTGTAAACCGTATCAGTCCCATCGCCACTGGCATAGTTGACAGTATCCGTAACGGTATCACTGCCGACATAGAGCAGATCATTGCCTCCCCCTCCTGTCAGGATATCTGCACCACCGTAGCCGTAGAGAACATTAACCCCCGTATTGCCAGTGAGATTATCCCCTTCGGTATTAGAGCCTTGAACATTTTCAATTTGGGAAAGAGTATCTGTTCCCCCTTCGCCATCACTAGCGATGCCTGTGGTCAGGTTAGCTGTTACGGCTCCTGTGACGGTGTAATAGTAGGCAGTATCGGTTCCATTACCACCTGTTAAGAGATCATTGCCTGTCCCACCAATTAAGGTATCGTTACCATCACCACCGTTGAGAGTGTCATTACCGCCATAGCCATAGAGGATATTATTATTGGCATCGCCTGTCAGATTGTCCCCTGAGGTATTGGAGCCTTGGATGTGCTCAATTTGGGAGAGAGTATCTGTTCCTCCTAAACCATCGCTGGCGATTCCCGTTGCTAAATTCACGGTAACGGTGGCCGTGGAACCGTAATAGTAGGCAAAATCATTACCATTACCGCCAATCAAGCTGTCATTACCAGCCCCACCAATTAAGGTATCGTTACCATCACCGCCATTGAGAGTATTATTGGCTGTATTACCCGCCAGCGTATTGTTGGCTGTATTGCCTGTCCCGTTAATCGCACTGGAACCCGTTAAGGTTAGGTTTTCGATGTTGGGGAAAGCCGCTAGGGAGAAAGTTACAGAGGATTGAATAGTGTCGGTTCCTTCGCCAATATTTTCGGTAATAACATCAGTGGTGCTATCAACTTGATAAATATCATTACCTAAACCACCAATCAGAGTATCGACTCCCGTACTGCCATTGAGGGTATCGTTACCACCGCCGCCATTGAGGGTATTATTGGCACTGTTGCCGGTTAGAATATTGTTTCCTGTATTGCCTGTTCCATTGATGACACTAGAACCAGTGAGAGTTAAATTTTCGACGTTGGCGGGTAAGGTTGTAGTAGTCGAAGCTGAAAGGGTGTCGGTAATGGTGGTTGTTACTGTCGCTGTTCCCCCTAAGATTGCATTAGTAGGACTCGCTAATTTGAGCGTAAAGGTTTCATTGGCTTCATTAACGGAATCATTAAGAATAGGAATCGAAATCGTTTGAGTGGTGACACCAGGGTTAAAGGTAAGGGTTCCTGTCGTAGCAGTATAGTCTGAGCCAGCTAAAGCGGTTCCATTGACAGTGCTGTACTGGACGGTAATGGTTTGAGTGCTACTGCCAGATAAGTTAACGGTATAACTCAGGTTTTGGGGACTGGTTAAGCCCTCGACAACGGTTTGACCATTAGGACTTAGATTAATACTGGGTAAGTCATCGTTGGTAATGGTTCCAGTGGCGGTGGCAGTGGAAAGGGCTGCGCCATTGTTAGGATTGTAAAGATTAACCGTAAAGGTTTCGTTGGGTTCAAAAGTAGTATCGCCATTGACAGAAACACTAATAACCTGGGAAGTGCTGTTAGCCGCAAAGGTAACGGTTCCAGAAGGTAAAACACCGCCCACAAAGTCCGTCGCATTAGCTGGATTAGTTCCTGTTCCTGTGACGACCCAGTTCACGGTATTAGTTGTCGTGGTGTTGCCTGTGCGAGTGACGGTAAAGGTAAAGGCTTTACTGCCAGAGTTGCCTTCAGTTTGGCTGGCATTAGTGGGGGCAAGACTGAGGGTTGTACCAGGGCTATAGGCCCCAAAGATACTGATTCCATCTGTACCACTAGCTACATAAACATTATTTCCTGCCACCTCTACTCCCAAAGCCGCACCTGGAGTACCATAGAAAGCTTTGAAAGTAGGAGCGGCGGGATTGGTGATGTCAATTATTTGCACGCCTGAAGATCCATACGTGTCATTGCTATTATTATCATAATCACCTGTAATATAGGCGAGGTTACCTACTATTTCTACATCTAATGCATAAGCTAGAGTGTCGTAACTACCTTTGAAAGTAGGTTGTGCGGGATTACTGATGTCTATTATTTGTAATGAATAAAGATCAGCAACATAGGCGAGGTTGCCCACTATTTCTACATCTTCTGCAAAACCTGGGGTGTCATAACTGCCTTTGAGAGTAGGGGCGGCGGGATTACCGATGTCTATTATTTGTAATGAACTATAATCAGCAACATAGGCGAGGTTCCCCACTACTTCTACATTAATGGCAGAACCTGGGGTGTCATAAC
>JAYKJI010000077.1:0-13722 GCA_035285405.1 Snowella sp.
TCAAGTTGTGGATCGCCTTTTAGACCGCTTAAGCGAAATCATCCCATCGCATGAATCTCATCTATCCCTTGCTATACAAGGGTTTTAAGTATTTTGGTAAATGTGCTACCCCCCTGAACGCTTACAAACTGTGGTCGCCAGAAAGCATTAAGCTGCCACTACTACAGGAAAATCACGACCTAAAGGTCTACTTAAAAACCCCAGAATTTTATTTCGCCTATATTCTACGGAGAGGGAGGGATTCGAACCCTCGTTGAAGTTACCCCCAAACAGCATTTCCAGTGCTGCGCCTTCAACCGCTCGGCCACCTCTCCTCGTTGGTCACAGATATCTATCATACAATAAAACTTGTCTGATAATTACATTTCATTGCCAAATTTCTTTATGTCCTCTTTTTACCGGGTTTGTATTCACCATCGTCAAGCAGCAGAAACCTATCAGTTATCGGTTCCCAGTGATCGCTATATCCTCCACAGCGCGGAAAAGCAGGGCTATGATTTACCCTTTTCTTGTCGTAATGGAGCCTGTACTAGTTGCGCCGTACGAGTGATCTCAGGCGAAATTTATCAACCCGAAGCAGTTGGTCTGTCCCAGGAATTACGCGATCGCGGCTATGCCTTGTTATGTGTCAGCTATGCCCGCTCAGATCTAGAAGTCGAAACCCAGGACGAAGACGAAGTTTATGAATTGCAATTCGGTCGCTATTTTGGCGGAGGGCGTGTCCGTTTTGGTTTACCCTTAGATGAAGATTAGAACGTACTTCCCCCCATTCTCTATGCGTCTAGATAAAGTCCCCTTACAAAATTGGTTAGATGTGGCAACCGAAGCCGTGTTAGCCGCCGGAGCAGTTCTCGAAGATCTATGGGGGAACTTAGAAACCGTTCAGGAAAAGGGATTAGCTGGTGATTTAGTTACGGAAGCAGATCGCAGAGCCGAGTCCCTGATTTTAGATGTCCTAGAACGTCACTGTCCGCACCATGCTATCCTCGCCGAGGAATCAGGCTATCAAGGAGAACAGCAAAGTACCTATCTCTGGGCGATCGATCCGCTTGATGGTACCACCAATTATGCCCATAGTTACCCCATTTCTTGCGTGTCCGTAGGCTTAATGATAGAAGGCGTTCCCCAACTCGGAGCCATTTACAATCCCTTTCGTCGAGAACTATTCCGCGCCGCCAAAGGACTAGGGGCGACCCTTAATCGCCGTCCTATCCAGGTTTCTGCCAGCCCAACCCTTGCCAAAAGCCTGTTAGTTTCTGGTTTTGCCTATGATCGTCGAGAAACCCTAGACAATAACTATGCTGAATTTTGCCATTTAACTCACCTCACCCAGGGTGTTAGACGCAGTGGCTCGGCAGCCTTAGATCTCACTGATGTGGCCTGCGGCCGGCTGGATGGCTATTGGGAACGAGGCATCAAAGCTTGGGATATTACGGCTGGCATTGTTATCCTAGAAGAAGCGGGGGGAAAAGTAACTGCCTACGATCAGAGTCCGTTAGATATTACCTCTGGACGGATTTTGGCCACGAATGGTCTCATTCACGGGGAACTAAGTCAGGCTTTAAGCGATACTGACACTTGGTTTCAGGCTTTCGCTCAGGCAAAAAACAGCAAATAAGGATGTTTGTCGGGATTAACTCCAAGTTTCATGAATGAATCTAGTCTTTTCGATAATTTCTACCAGATAATAGAGATCAGGGTAACGGTGGTAAAACATAAACACTAATCATGATAGCTTTTCCCATTAAACAAGGAATTTTTAAATATGAAGTAATGGATCATCATGCCATTTTGGGTGCGCCGTTAAATGCGAATACCCAACAAATTCGGCAGTGTTATCTCAAAATTGCTTATCTTTTACATCCTGATACTTGTAAAGCTGGGTCTGATGTCGAGAAAAAACGGGCGGCTAAATTATTTTCCCGTTTGGTTAATCCAGCCTACGAACTGCTCTCACGGGAGAGTAATCGCACTGAACACCTATTGATTCTGTCTCAAACGGCGAAGAGCCATCTGGAAGACAAGGATAAGGTTACTATTGCGAATCCAGAGACTAGGGCCTTATTGGAAGCTAAAAATAATTTAGATTTACTCTACCCTCAACAACTGCACCGTCTCACCACGGATCTTTATTTGGATCTCGAACGGGTTTTACCCCAGGTAGCCCAGATTAGCGAGCTTAATCTGATTTATCTTTTCATGAGGGCTGGTGAGTCGCCTCGCGTAACACCCATTGCCACTTCTACTTCTACTATTGCCCCCCTATCGCCTCCAATTTCTAAAGCCCAATCAACTCCCAAAGTACAAAATACGCAGGTTCGTCAGGAGTCAAGCCGCTCAGAAGTTCCGAAGATTCCCCCCAAGGAGATGTATTTACGACGGGCCCAGGAATATTATGAACGGGATAATTTTAATCAAGCGATCGCCGAGTTACGGGAAGTGCTGAAAATCGACCCCAAAGAAAGTCGGGCCCATTGTTTATTAGGTCTGTCCTATCTTAAGAGTAATATGTTAACGATGGCCAAGGTTCATATCAATACAGCTTCGGAGTTAAGCCCAAATGATCCGACTGTTTTGATGGCTAAACGTCAATTGGACAAAAATACGACTAATCCAGGAGCTAAAAAGGCAGACGATAAATCCAGTAAAAGCACTTTTTTGGGAGGCTTATTCGGTGGCAAGAAAAAGTAGAATGGGAAAGCTTGATGCCATAGTTAAACCTGTTTAATTTCTTTTATGATTCATCAACCACCAGCCGGCGCAAGGGATTTACTGCCTGTTGAAGTTGCCCAAAAAGCTTGGATTAATGACCGCCTCCAAAAAGTCTTTCAGGGCTGGGGTTATCAACGCATTGTTACTTCTACCCTGGAATGGTTAGACACCCTAGTGGCCGGAGGAGCGATTGAACCAACGACGGTGATTCAACTGCGGGATAGTGCGGAAGGGGCGTTAGGCTTGCGGCCAGAGTTAACGGCTTCGATCGCCAGGGCGGCCATGACTCGCATGAGTGACAGTGGCTATCCGCAACGTCTTTGCTATCGGGCCAATGTTTTCCGTAATCCACCAACGGGTTATCACGGCAAGCAACTAGAATTTTATCAAGCCGGTGTTGAGTTACTATTTGTGGGCGGCGTGCTGGCGGATGCGGAAATTTTATTGTTAATGGCCGAGTCTTTGAAAGCTCTGGGGATTGAACAGTGGCAGGTTATTTTAGGAGAGGCCGGCTTAACGAGATCGCTATTAGCTCGTTTTCCTGAGGCTTTACGGAAATCGGTCAGAGAATGTATTACCGATCTAGACTACGTTAAATTGCAAGAACTAGATTATCCTTCAGTCGCTTTGCGCGATTGGGCATTGCAGCTATTTGATCTGCGAGGAGAAGCAACAGAGATCTTACCCAAAGTGGCCCAACTGGATTTGGATGGGGATAGCCGCGATCGGGTAAACAATTTAAAATCCTTGGTAGAACTGGTTCAAAATACTCAAAATTGCCCCTTAGCTCTGATTTTAGATCTGAGTTGGCTTCAGTCCTTTGATTACTACACTGGGATCGTGTTTCAAGTAGTCAATACCGCCGCCGATCAATGGCGTGTTCTCGGTCAAGGTGGACGCTACGATCAGTTATTAGGACTTTACCACCCCCAAAAACAATCCTTGCCTGGGATCGGTTTTTCACTCAATATTGAAGATCTACACGCGAGTTTGCTCTCCAGTGACCATTTACCCAAAACCACACCGGCGATCGATTGGCTGGTTATTCCCCAAACTCCTGATGCGGAGATTGCTGCTTTCCGCTATGCCCAAAGTTTGCGTTCCAACGATGACTCTCTACGGGTGGAATTGGACTTAGGACAACGTACAGAGACGGAAATTAAGGACTATGCCCTAGATTGTCAGATTCGACAATTGGCCTGGGTCAGTCCAGAGGGACAAGTACGGACAGAATGGCTCTCAAAACCAGCTTATTGATGAGGAAAGGGGATGGATTGGTTGGCCTTTGCGCTCGAAATGTCTCCGGCTCCCTGGTCGGCGATCGCCTGGGTGGGAATCTATCTGGGGGTTTTAATCCTGATTGCGGAAACCCTGAACCGTTTTTCTGATCAGCCTGGTGAAGTGACTCGCAAAATTGTCCATATTGGCAGTGGACAGGTAGTGCTTCTGGCCTGGTGGTTAAAGATTCCGGCTTGGGTGGGGGTCGAAGCGGCGATCGTGGCGGGAGGTGTGGCCATTTTGTCTTACTTTTTGCCCATTTTGCCGAGTTTGGAAAGTGTGGGACGACGCAGTTTAGGGACTCTTTTCTATGCGATCAGTATGGGCTTGTTAATTGGTTACTTTTTCTCTCGTCAGCAGCCGGAATACGCAGCCCTCGGTATTTTGATTATGGCCTGGGGGGATGGTCTCGCGGCCTTAATTGGTCAAAACTTTGGTCAGCATCCCTATCAGCTTTGGGGAATTCGTAAAACCTGGGAAGGATCGTTGACAATGTTGGTAGTTAGTTTTGTTGTTACTGTTTTAATGTTAGGCATCATCCAGCCAATCAGTCTTTCTCTAATGGCGATCGCCTTGATGGTAGCGATATTAGCCACTTTTCTAGAAACCTTTTCCCAATTTGGAATCGATAACTTAACGGTTCCCCTAGGGAGTGCTATTCTGGCTTTTAGTTTGTCTCAGTTTATCCTTTAACCCCTAAAGCTCTGTGTTTGCGATTACAACCCACCTCGATCAATATCTCACCTATACCCTCACCGATCACGAGCATCTAGCGCGGTTAGATGTGGTTCCAGAGCGGGGCGGAATTGTGACTCGTTGGACATTACAAGGTCAGGATTTGCTCTATCTGGATCAGGAACGTTTTCAAGATCCGAATCTCAGTATTCGCGGTGGGATTCCCATTCTCTTTCCGATTTGCGGCAATTTACCCGGCGATCGCTATAACCATCCTCAACAGACCTATCACCTCAAACAACATGGTTTTGCGCGGGATCTGCCTTGGCAAGTCATAGACCAAGCTACCGATGTCTGCGCCAGCTTAACCCTCAGACTAGCCAGCAACGAAGTCACAAGAGCCAATTATCCGTTTGATTTTGAAGTTCTCTTTACCTACCAACTCCAGGGCAATAGCCTTAAAATCCAACAGCGTTACACGAACCACTCCGACGAGATTATGCCCTTTTCCACTGGGCTACATCCCTATTTTTGGATCAAGGATAAAAGTCAACTCCGCTTTGATATTCCGGCGACCATGTATCAAGATCAAAAACGATTAGCCGTTTTTCCCTTTGAGGATCGTTTTGACTTTGAACAGCCAGAAATTGATGCCGTCTTTAAAGCGATTAAACGCCATTCCGCCAGTTTTACCGATCCAGAGCGGGGTTTAACCCTTTCTCTCAAATATTCTGATCACTATTCAACCGTTGTTTTTTGGACGCTTCAGGGCAAGGACTATATTTGTTTGGAACCCTGGACTGCCCCCCGTAATGCTTTAAATACCGGCGAAAAACTGATTAAGCTAGAACCGGAACAATCTCTAGACACGGTTGTCGAACTGACGGCGGAACTTTTTTGAAAACGGCTTGCATTCTTCTGACACCTATGTTAAATTTGTAAATCGTGTGAACAAAGTGAATTTGTTACCATAACGGGTCGCTAGCTCAGCGGTAGAGCACTCGGCTTTTAACCGATTGGTCTTGGGTTCGAATCCCAGGCGACCCATTTTATCTCTCTTTTAAAGCAATAATAAAAAGTAATGATCGCATCGATTTAATTTTTGTTATTTGATGTTTAAATCACACTAAAAACGTCCTTTGTGAAATCTTTTTGGCCAGCCATCCTCTACTAAGGTATAAAGCACAGGAACAACGATCAAACTGAGGAGAGAAGAAGTCGTTAAACCCCCAATAATAGCGACGGCCATGGGTTGCCTTAACTCCGCTCCGGCTCCCAATCCTAAAGCCAAGGGTAACATCCCTAAAATCGTTGAACCTGTCGTCATCACAATGGGACGAAAACGCACTAAACCCGTTTTGATCAAGGCTTTACGCCGTTCTATGCCGGTTGCACGTAGGTGATTGGCGTAGTCGATTAATAAAATGGCATTTTTCCCCAATAGGCCCAACAGAAAAATTAAACCAATGAGAGAAATCATGCCAAAATCACTCTGGGTAATCAGTAGGCCGAGCATCGCTCCCACAATCGATAGGGGTAGGGAAAGACCAATCACCAATGGTTCCTTAAAACCTTGAAAAAGCAAAACTAAAACCGTCAACATGGCAATCAAAGAAAGCAATAGAGTTAAGGCAAATTCAGCGAAAACTTGACCGATGCGAGCCGAATCTCCTTGTAGTGCCAAAGTTATGTCCTGGGGTAACAACGATCGCCCGATTTGTGAGACTTGTTCAGTAATATTGCCCAGGGCCTGATCAGAGGTCAGGTTAGCACTCAGATAAACCGCCCGTTGCCCTTGAAAATGTTCAATTTCACTACTGTAATCGGCTCCTGTTAGTTTGATTTGAATTAGACCTGGAATTTTCTCTACTTCCTTCTTAAATTTGGCTGCGATCGCCTGAAGTTGGGATAAATTTTCACCCCTTAAAGCCACTTTTAAAGGACTATCATCCCCCGTTTGCACAAAGAGAATATTTTCCACACTGGTGGTTACTTTTGGTAATGCCGGTAAATCAGCCCTGACCGTTTCCTGTATTTGGGCAGTGGTTTGCGATCGCGAAGGTTTTAACTTGGTATAAATATTGCCCTTGAGAGGATTGCCTTGCAGACCAGCCACCATAAAGATCGATTCAACTTGGGAATTTTGTAAAAGCGTTGGTTCTAATTTTTCTGCCACCCGTCGAGTTTTTCGCAGCAAAAAACGTTCAGGTGATTGGGCAATTTCTGAGATCCAATCAAAAGCTCCACCGCTACTTTTTGAGCTATCTGCGGCCCCATTTTCCGGCTTTAATTTTCCGGCTAATTTAGGTAAAGCCGAACTATAGACCACATTAAATTCGCCCCGATCTAAGGTAGGAATAAAGCCCTGGGGAATGAGGGGAATTAAGGCTAATCCGATCACTAAACTGGTGATCGCGACTCCCATCACTGCCTGACGATGATTTAAAGACCAGCCCAGCAGACGACTGTATTGGTAAGTGATCTGCTCTAAAAACCCCTGATTTTGCCTACCTTGACGAGAGGGACGTAACCAAAAGATGGCGAGAACGGGAGAGAGGGTACGGGCTACCAAAAGCGAAAAAATTACCGAGGCCGTCACCGTAATGGCAAAGGGTTTGAAAAATTGTCCTAAAGTTCCCCCCATCAAGGCGATCGGCAAAAAGACCATGACAATAGAGAGGGTTGTGGCAGTGACCGTTAAACCAATTTCCTGGGTTGCCTGCATAGCTGCCTGTTTAGGAGAGGCTCCCGCTTCTAGGTGACGACTAATATTTTCCACATCCACGATCGCGTCATCGACCACAATGCCAATTACCAGGGCCAACGCCAACAAGGTAAGGGTTTCCAGATTAAATCCGCCAATAGCCATCACTAAAGTCGTTCCCAACAAAGACAGGGGAATGGCGATCGCGCTAATCAGGGTAGCCCAACCACTGCGGAGAAAGGGAAAAATGACCAAAACAGCCAGAAAAATGGCACCCATCAAGGATTCTAAGGTTGCATTCGTCGCTTCTTGAATGTAATTAGCCTGGGTTTCTGCTAGGACTAAATTCAGATTAGGAACGGTTTTTTGTAGCGTTGTGGCGGCTTTTTGAGCTTCTCGAACCACGTCCAAGGTGTTGGCATCTGCTTTTTTAATCACCTGAACCGCTAAAACATCCTGGCCTTGCCAACGGGTTAGGGTCGGTGGATTGGGATCGGGTAAGTTTGGATCCGCAGGGGGGCGAATATTGCCATCTCCCAATAAGTTAACCCTTAAAACCCCTGGTAGTTCTCTGAAACGGGGGATAATTTGCTCTTGGGTAAGGGTTTCTAACGCCTCTAGACTTTGCCCTGCTTTCTCATTCGGAACAATGGCATAGGTAACGGCGGGGGATTCGTTGAGATTGAAGGGAAAAACCTCAAATTTAGCTCCCGTTGGTAAGTTCAAATTCTCTAAGGCTGTCTTGACCTGTTGAGTAGATTTATCCAAATTTAAGCCCGCATCAAAGGCCGCCGTGATCAGCGATCGCCCCCCATAGGTAGAAGAATAAAGGGTCAGATTGGGCAAAGACGTTAATTGCTGCTCAATCGGGTTGGTTAGTTGGACTTCTGTGGCTGCGACAGAACTGAGGGGGATGGTGGCATTGACAATGACAACCGGAAAAGCGACTTCGGGAAATAGACCATATTTGAGGGTACTAAAAGCCAATAGCCCAGCCACGGACAGGGCAATCCAAAAAGAAATGGTCAGCCAGGGATGGTTAATCGCCCAACGGGAAATATTTAAGCGGTCACGAAAGGACATCGGCAAACGGTTAAAAACTACTCGTATAATACCTTTTCAAAACAGGCTTCTCCCACCTCGGATAATTTACGGGCGGTCGTCTTATCTGCCTTGGCCTTTTGTACCAAATTTCTAAACTGTTGAATATTGTATTGGCTACGGAATTGAGTCATGGTACACTTACAGATATCCAGACCCACATCATCGGCTAATCCCTGTTGACGCACTCGCTTGAGACAGTCTTTTTGATAATCATCAAAGGAGTTGATAGTGGCGATCGGGGTAACAGAGGGAGCTTTCGCGCTTGGTTTCGGGGCCGCAAGCAAAGGGACAGTCCAGATTGTCGCCACCAGTCCTAGAAATCCCCCATAATATTGGAATTTTTTCATCGTTAGAAATTAAGAAAATTGCTAGAGTTAATGTTAGCGATTAAGATTGATAAGTTAAATTTAACGAATCCTAGGTGATTATTATCAAAAAAGAGACAGTTTATCACCCTGCACAATAAATTTTAGGTTGGCAATTGTAGGCAAATGGCTTGAGAATTCAGTTCAAGCGTGACTTCTTGGCCGTAGGTTAAATCAGTAATAAATGGCGAGAGAATCTCTAACAGATTGGGGTTTTGAAAATGACTTCGTTTCGTTTCAGGATGGGGATAATAGACTAAGCTACGGTGGCGATCGCCTTGATAGTTTAAATAACAGGGAGAAAACGAAAAATTTTCGGGTGGATGGTAGGCTGACCAATCAACGGCTAGAAAAGTATATTCTGGCGCAAGCATCTGATAGGAATAGGGTGAGATCTCCACATTGAGGGTTCCGGCAAAAAAAGCAGTTAAATCCAGTCCTAAAGATTGAAAAAAAGGGGTTTGTAAGGCGATCGTTCCTTGGGGGTAAGGACTTTGGGAAGATTGACCCGATGCCACCTGATGGCCTGGCCGAATAATGCCCTTAACTTGAACCCATTCCGTCATAGCAACTTTATTTCTGAAATTTCCTGGCTTAATGTTACGCTAAATAGGATTTAATTCTTTCATCCTCTCTATCCCAAGTTGCCGAATGTCTGTGGTCTCTACTTTTGGTCAACGTGCCGCCGCTATCCGTACCTGCCCCATAAATCCGAATCACTGGTATGTGGTTGCCCAAAGTTCTGAGTTAACGGATCAGCCCCTGAGTGTTGTTCTTTGGCATGAAAATATTGTTCTTTACCGCGATCGCCAAGGAAAGGTTCAAGGGCTAGAGGATCGTTGTCCCCATCGTCAGGTGAAATTAAGCGAAGGACAAATTAGAGGCGATCATTTGGAATGTATTTATCATGGTTGGCAATTTAATCGGAAAGGAGAATGCACCTTTATTCCCTATTTAGCGGAAAATCAAAAATTACCGACCTGTCAACTACGTACCTATCCCGTCAAAGAACAAGATGGTTTTATTTGGCTTTATCCAGGCGATCAAGAACTGCTGGCCACCAAATCCCTCAAACCTCTTTCTTTACCTGAATGGTCACATCTGAATTACATTGCCAGTGTGGCTACCATTGATTGTCAAGGACATTTTTCCTTTTTAATTGAAAACTTAATGGATATGTATCATGGTCATTTACATGATAGTTATCAAGCCTGGGCTTCTGCGAATTTGACCCAAATCCAAGCCGATTCAGAGCGGATAGATGCCTATTATGAGGCTCAAAGTTATTATAAAATTGACAGAATTTGGTCTATTTCCCAACTCTTTTTTCCCGCTTTACGGAAACTACATCCTGAACCGTTAACGGTGAGTTACCTTTATCCACATTGGTACTCAACCCTGGGTAATGATTTCAAGATTTATTGTCTTTTTTGTCCTATTAGTGAAACCCATACTCGCGCCTATTTAGTTCATTTTACTTCCTTAAATGCGTTTCCAAAGTTGCATAAATTACCGATCGCTTTTCGACAGTTTTTAAAGGATAAACTTTTTGGTTCAGCCCGTAAAATGCTAGAGGGACTAGTACGACAAGATGTGATTATGATTGAGCAGGAGCAGGAGTATTACAATAAAAATCCTCAGCATCGCAGTTATGAAGTGAATCCCACTTTAGGGAAAGTTCAAACCCTGATTCGTCAGCAAGCTCAAGCCGCTCTTCCCATCCCAGGCTCGTTAGAACAGAGCTAAGATGAGTGTGAACAGTTTATTGATTGTCAATTTGATTGTTAATCCCGTGTTTGTTAGTCAAGAGATCATGCTAACGCAAAATGTTAGTTTGGTTCGCGATTAGTATTGTGTTAAATTTTGATATGTGATAGTATTTTGGCATAAATTTATTGGTTTGTTTGTCTATTAAAAATGAACCGTTTTACTGCCAATTATGATGAATCATGGAAAGAGGCTTTAAGTGAATACTTTGACGATTTTTTAGCGTTCTTTTTCACTGAAATTTACCAACAGATTGACTGGACAAAAACACCTCAATCATTAGATAAAGAGTTGCAACAAATTACGGCTTCCTCAGAGACCGATAAATGTATTGCCGATAAGCTCTATCAAGTTTGGTTATTGGATAGCCAGGAAATTTGGATTCTGATTCACATTGAGGTACAAAGTCAGTATGATACCGAGTTTTCCCAGCGAATGTATGTTTACAATTACCGTGCCTTTGATCTTTATCAAAAACCAGTACTGAGTCTAGCTATTCTGGGAGATGAGCGGTTTAACTGGCGACCGACTCATTTTCGCTATGGTTTTGCCGGTTCTGAGGTAACGATCAAGTTTTCGATAGTGAAACTGTTAGATTATCAGTCCCATTGGTCTGAGTTGGAGTCTAGTCTGAATCCGTTTGCTATGATTGTGATGGCACACTTGAAGACGAAGGCAACGACAGGCAATCCTGAACAAAGGGAGGTTTGGAAGTGGTCTTTGATTCGAGGGTTATATGAGCGGGGCTTAACCAGGGAAAGGATTATCAAGCTGTTTCAAATTATTGACAGGATGATGACTTTACCTAGGTTTTTACAAGAAAGTTTAGATTTTAAAATTCAACAATTTGAGGAGGAAAGAACCATGCCTTTATTAAGCAATATGGAACTTCGTGGAATGGAACGAGGTAAGGAGATTGGCAAGGAGATTGGGGCTTTGCAAAAAGCTCGTGACTATATTAAGGCTGTTTTACGGGTTCGTCTTGGTGAAGTTCCTTTGGAAATAGAGACTTATCTAACACAAATTTCTGATTTATCGATATTAGATAAATTATTAATATTAGCAGCGACGACAAATTCTTTTGAGGCTTTTAGGCAGTCTATGGAATGATCTAATGATTTTCAAATTCTTGACAGGATGATGACTTTGCCTAGGTTTTTACAAGAAAGTTTAGATTTTAAAATTCAACAATTTGAGGCGGAAAGAACCATGACTTTATTAAGCAATAGGTCACTTCGTGGTATGGAATGAGGTAGTGAGGGGAGTTATTAAGTACCTTGCTTGCCCATCCTTGCAAGGGCAGGATGTATCTGACCAGTTCTAGCGCACATTTTTATTACAAATTATGACAAGCTGGAAAAATCCCTTGCATTTTGATTAGGTTACTGGTACGCTGCCTGGCAATACTAATGTGATAGGTCTTTTCCGACGCAACCGTGAGGATCGTTCTATGTCCCTAAATACTGTTTACGCTTCAATCCTCAATGGCGCGATCGCCGATGTGATTTCTGTTTTAACGACTTTTGCGGCGGATCCGTTGTTTGCCGAGAAGTTTGCCTTGACCTTTGGAACAACGCTTAGTTCCGAGCAGTTTTTGCAGGTAGTGGCGGCGTTACCTGAAATTGAGGTGTTGGCTGACTCTGAGTTACAGGGAGCATCCGGGGCCTTTTCGGCGCAAACGGGCAAAATTTATTTAGCGGAAGGTTTGTTGCGAGGGGAGGCGGCGCGGTTACAGTCAGTATTAATTGAGGAGTTTGGGCATTTTATGGATGCTCAGGTGAATGCAACGGATACTCATGGAGATGAGGGGGAGTTGTTTTCGGCTTTGGTACGCGGGGTTGGTTTGAGTGCGGCTGAGTTGAGTCGGATTAAAACGGAAGATGATTGGGCGACTCTAGCTCTCAACGGTAATCTAGTGCCAGTAGAACTTTCCACCACCTACCCAAACTACCCTTGGATCAAAGGCAGTTACGACACTCCAGGTGATGCCTATGGTGTAAAAATAGTAGGGAATCTTGCCTATATTGCTGATGGTAATTCATTACAAATGATCGACATCAGCAATCCTGCATTTCCTAACTTCAAAGGCAGTTACGACACCCAAAATAATATGTATGGTGGTACATACAATGTAAAGGTAGTGGGCAACCTGGCCTATGTTATAGCTTCAGGACTACAAATAATTGACATTACTAATCCTGCACTTCCTATCCTCAAAAGCCGTCTCGACATTGCTTATGCTTTTGATGTAGAAATAGTGGGCAACTTCGCCTATATTACAGCCCCTGCTGATGTATATGGCGGCTATGGATTGCAAATAATCGACATCAGCAATCCTGTCTCTCCTACCTTTATAGGCAGTTTCGCTATCAATTATCACGGAGGGACTCCCTATGATGTAAAAATAGTTGGCAACCTCGCCTATATTGCTGATCGTCAGCAAGGACTAAAAATAGTTGACATCAGTAACCCCGCACAACCTACTTTTAAGGGTAGTTACGATACGCCAGGTAACACATGGAATTTACAAATAGTGGGCAATCTCGCCTATATTGCTGATTTTGATTCATTACAAATAATCGACATCAGCAATCCGGCTTCTCCTACCTTCAAAGGCAGTTACGACACCCCAGGGGCTGCCGTAGGTGTAGAAATAGTGGGCAACCTCGCCTATATTGCTGATGGTGATTCAGGGTTACAAATACTCGACATCAGTAATCCTGCAAAACCTACTTTTAAAGGTAGTTACGACACCCCAGGTGATGCTTTAAAGGTAGAAATAGTAGGCAACCTCGCCTATATTACTGATGAAGGTTCAGGATTACAAATAATAGACATCAGTAATCCTCCTCCCTTCAAAGGCAGTTACGACACCCCAGATGAAGCCTATAGTGTAAAAATAGTGGGCAACCTCGCCTATTTTGCTGATGGACATTCAGGACTACAAATAATCGACATCAGTAATCCTGCAAATCCTATTCTTAAAGGTAGTTATGACACCCCAGGTTCTGCCATTAATGTAGAAGTAGTGGGGAACCTCGCCTATGTTGCTGATTATAGTTCATTACAAATAATAGACATCGGTAATCCCGCCGCCCCTACTCTCAAAGGCAGTTA
>JAYKJI010000078.1:0-15864 GCA_035285405.1 Snowella sp.
CTGACAGTTATTACCAGTTTGCGCTCTCAGAATCGCGATGTTTTAGCCTTTTTGACTGACGCAGTTAGAGCTAATCGCAAGGGAAACACTCCTCCTTCTCTATTACCTCCGTAGCTGTTCTCTCTCTGAACGATTACGAATTTTTTTGATATTTCTGAAGATGGTCAATCATTAGAAATAATTATTTTATTAATTGATGTTGGTAGCCATGACGACGTATATTAAAATAATATAGGGCTTATGAATCCAAGAATTAAAGAGGTTTTTCCTTTAACTGATTATAAGCTTAAACTTATGTTTACTAATGGAGAATGGGGAATTTATGATTGCTCAAATTTATTAAATTTTGGGGTATTTCAAGAACTTCAAAATAGTCATTATTTTAATCAAGTTCAGGTTGTAGATGGGACGGTGGCTTGGCCCCATGAACAAGATATTTGCCCTGATACTCTTTATCTTGATTCTTTACGCTACAATGGATAGCTGGTTAGCTAGTCTTACGTTTGACTAATTATTCCTAAAATGCTCTGAGTAAACACAAGGTACGACAATCCCTTAGCCAATATGAATAATCAGCAACTTAATCTACCATTGACATTTGGAGATAAATTTCTTGAGCATCATGCAGGAAATATTATCGCCGATCCCCATTATGCTTTAGTCGAACTCGTTGCCAATTGTTGGGATGCAGGAGCGGATGAGGTGAGAATTGAATGGCTGAAAAAAGGAAGCAATTGTATTTCCATTGAGGACAATGGTACTGGAATGACGTATGAAGAATTTACTCAAAGATGGACACAGTTAAATTACAATAGGTTAAAACATCAGGGTACAAATGTGGAGTTTCCACCTAAATCATCAAAAAGAAAAAGAACTGCTTTTGGGCGTAATGGAGTTGGAAGACATGCAATGTTTTGTTTTGCATCAAGGTATTTTGTAGAAACAACAAAGAATGGTGAATATAACCGAATCAAAGTTGAAAGAAGCTTAATGGAAACACCATTTAGATTAACTCTTGAGCAGACAAAAAATGAAGATGGACATGGGACAAGAATTTATACTGAAGCAACAGAAGAAATGTTTGACTTTAGTGCTTCACAAGTTTCAGAACTAATCGGTTCTCGCTTTGTGGCAGACCCAGAATTTAACATATATGTGAATAACAATCTTGTTTCACTAGAAGATATTGAGCATCTCTGTGAAACTAGTTATCTTCAAACAGAATATGGTGAATTAAAAATTCGTCGATTCGATAGCAAAAAAAAGGGTCGAACAAGCAAGCAGAGCGGTATCGCTTGGTGGGTAAACCGCCGTCTTGTTGGTATTCCGTCTTGGGAAATTTACGAGCGTCCGTTATTAGATGCCCGAACTTCTGTGGGAAAACAGTTTACCTATGTCATTGAAGCTGATCAATTGCTTGGAGATATTAAGCCTGATTGGTCAGGTTTTTATCAGTCATCAATTGTTAACTCTCTTAGTAGACAGGTATCAGATTTTGTCGAAAATGATTTACGTCTTTTATTGAGTGATATAAGAAAAGAGCGTAAACGTGAAGCAATGAAAGTCAATAGGGATAATGTTAAGAAACTCCCTTTATTATCTCAAAAGCAAATCGTTCAATTTGTAGATGAGGTTCAAGTTCTTTGCCCAACGATGCAACAACGGGATTTAGATAATACAGTGCAAGTTCTTGCCAATCTAGAAAAAGTTAGGTCTGGGTATGCTCTTCTGGAAAAACTGTCCCGATTAGCATTTAATGATTTAGAACAATTAGAAGTTATACTTCAGGAATGGAGTGTAACTGATGCAAAAAAAGTTCTTGATGAACTGCGTTATCGCCTCGATTTAATTAAGCAACTTGAGAATTTAGTCGAGAAACATACTTCAGATGAGTTACATGATTTACAACCTTTGTTTGCCCAAGGGCTATGGATATTTGGGCCAGAATTTGAGTCTATCAGTTTTACATCAAATCGTTCGTTAGCAACCGTTGTAAAAAAGTTTTTTGGAGAAGCAAGCTTAGAACATCCGAATAAGAGACCCGATTTTGTTGTTCTTCCAGACAGCTCGATCGGGATATATGCTTGTGATGATTTTAATGAAAACCATGAAGTTATTGGTTTTAGATCAGTTGTCATAGTGGAACTGAAAAAAGGAGGATTTACAATTACAGATGAAGAAAAGTCCCAAGCGCAAAAATATGCTAGAGAACTTAGAAGAAGTGGGAAAATAAATAAATCCACAAAAATCGTGTGCTATGTTCTTGGAACCTATGTAAATTCGTTTGATGAAGATACCTTCTCCGAGGGAGAAACAGTTATTCATCCTAGAACTTACAATACTATCCTTCGACGAGCGCATGCAAGGACTTTTAATTTGCTTAGAAAAATTGAATCAATTCAAGAGCCTGATTGTGATCTGGATGAAACTCTTCAGGAATTACAAAATAATGAACAAGTAAATCTTTTTGAAGATGATATAAATCCATTTAATGATTTCCATAACACACAAAACTTGTCATCAATCTAGTTTTCACTGCGATTGTTTACGCGGAAGTAAATAGTTTCTTTTTAATTGGCATAGAATTATTGTGTTGACATTTAAAAAATAAATTTTTAGGATATTTAAAAAATGTCTAGTTTTTACTCTTAAATGTCGAACTCATGCCCAAGGTAATCAAATATTGTTCTTAGTTTTTCTCCCAAATAAACCCAACAAAACAAACTTATTAGTACAGCACTCCAAACCATCAAAGTCTATGACAAAATTATTGAATTAATCTCAAGGAGGCCCCCCACAACCTGTGATTAACTTTCACCTTTCCGACACTGCTCAAAATTGCCTAGAAGACTTAATTTATAACGCTAAAAATGAACTTACCCAAGGTAAAAATAGGAACTCAATGCTTATTTAATGCTAGAACATATTATGATCCTAGCAAGCCAAGGCTAATCAATACTTAGGTTTATCACATTGGTAATTGTGGATAAAAATAAGTTTAGGATTAGAAAATTGGGTTGATAAATGAATAACATTCCTGATGTAACTTAAACAGCGATCGCTGCTTTTAAACCAAATAAAATAAACAATGCTCTTTCCTTTTCCTTCTATTCAATATCTAACCAATACCCAAGGCAATCCAAACGCTGTTGTTATTGTGATATTGCGTTTTCCTCCCAAATGAACTCAAATCAAAATTTTCCCGCCGCAAGCGGACTGGGTATGGAAGATGTTTTGCTCGCAAACCGACGGTTTTCATTGCAACTTGTAATTTTTTGCTGCAAGCAGCAGGGAATTAACCAAGAAAGATAAAAAAAAACATGAATATAGCTACCCAAATGATAAAAGTTTATGACGAAATTATTGAACTAATTGCAAAGGCAACCACTCCCAAATCTGTGATTAACTTTCACCTTTCCGACACTGCTCAAAATCGACTAGAAGACCTAATTTATAACACTAAAAATATTGAACTTACCCAAGACGAAAAACAGGAACTTGATGCTTATTTAATACTAGAATATATTATGACATTGGCAAAAGCCAAAGCTCACCAATATCTCAATGGAGCTAACTAAAATGGCTCGACCTTACATCGGTGTAGAATTACGAATTTTAAACCTGACAACATAAAAAACGCCCATTCTTTATTATTCTTAAAAAATATGGCTAATCTTTCTATTCAATATCTAACCGACACCCAAAGCAATCCAAACGCTGTTGTTATTGCGATCGCCATTTGGAAACAAATTTTTCCTGAAAACCTGAACTCTGTAGAAATGCTAACGGAGAGTATTGCCTAAATCGGGCAATGGATGAAGCCTTAGAAACGCCACTTTTATCTCAAGCAGAAGCCCTCAAGTTTTTAGAGGAAGATTCTGATGAAGATTGAGTATAGACAGCTATTTTTAAAAGACTTAAAAAAAATAAACTACCCCGCTGCAAGCAGACGGGGTATGGAAGATGTTTTGCTCGCAAACCGACGGTTTCCATTGCAACTTTAAATTTTTCGCTGCAAGCAGCGGGGAATTAACTCAAGAAAGATTAAAAAGCCACCTATCTATAAACAAATCTAGGCGTTGCTTAATCAGGGTATGAAATCGAATTTTACATACCGCTAGAAACCAGTATGAGTCAATGTTTTAAAAATTGCATCTTTAGAGATTCATACCTCAAGTCAGCAACGCCAAAAACACTTATTTAACAGGTGCTAACCTTAAGTTGAGCGGAGTTGGTGACCCCTAGCAATTACTCCCAAATTTCACAGGTGAAATCGCCAGCTTTTTGGGAGAAACGAATATTTTCTCGATAATCCACAGGACAATCAATAACGGAAGGAATGGGTTGCTCTAGGGCCATTTTGAGGGTAGGAATTAAGTCTTCAGCCGATTCCACTCGATAGCCTTTTAACCCCATACTTTCGGCAAATTTAACAAAATCTGGATTGCCAAATTTAATAAAAGAAGCCTCTCCAAATTGATTAATTTGTTTCCACTCAATCAGACCATAACCATTGTCGTTAAAGATAAGGGTAACAAAGGGGGTTCCGACCCGTAGAGCCGTTTCTAGTTCCTGATTGTTCATCATAAAACCACCGTCCCCTGTCACCGCAACAATTTTACGATTGGGATAAACCAGTTTGGCAGCGATCGCCCCTGGAATAGCAATACCCATAGCAGCAAAGCCGTTAGAAATGAGACAGGTATTGGGAGAATCACAGTGATAATTGCGGGCCATCCACATTTTGTGCGCCCCCACATCGGAAATGACGATATCTTCTGGCCCCATCACTTGCCGCAGGTCGTAGATAATCTTTTGGGGTTTAACGGGAAAACCCGTATCATTGGCATAAAACTCATACTGAGCGCGAATTTCTGATTTAAGTTCAGCCGCATGAGGTGTAGGTTTGCCAGTGCGATCAGCTCGTTTGAGAATGTCCATCAAGGAATCGGAAATATCTCCCACCACTTCCACTTCGGGAATATAGCTACTATCAATTTCGGCGGGAGTCATCCCAATGTGGATAATGCGACAGGTTCCCTCTGGATTCCACTTTTTAGGAGAATATTCGATCAGGTCATAACCCACTGCAATCACCAGATCGCTTTGTTCAAAGGCACAGGTAATCACATCCCGTTGTTGGAGCCCCACTGTCCAGAGAGCGAGGGGATGGGTATAGGGAATAGTTCCTTTGCCCATAAAGGTGTTGGCAACGGGAATATTTAGCAGGGTAGCAAATTCCGTTAAAGCTTCGCTGGCATTGGCTCGGATAGTTCCATTACCCGCCAGGATGAGGGGATTTTTGGCTTTGGAAATGGCATTGGCCGCAGCACTGAGGGTTCGATAGGCAGCAAATACTTTTTCTTTACTATCCAGACTCAGGGGTTTACCCATGACGGGCATGGCCGCAATATTTTCCGGCAGATCAATATGAGTCGCGCCAGGTTTTTCCGACTGGGCTACTTTGAAGGCTTTCCGAACCACTTCGGGGGTAATACTGGGACGAACAATCTGTTTATTCCATTTCGTAACTGGGGCAAACATGGCCACCAAATCCAAGTATTGATGGGATTCAATGTGCATCCGATCGGTTCCCACTTGTCCTGTAATGGCCACCAGGGGCGCACCGTCTAGGTTGGCATCAGCAACCCCTGTCATTAAATTAGTGGCCCCAGGCCCTAGAGTTGATAGACAGACCCCCGCTTTGCCGGTTAAACGGCCATAGACATCGGCCATAAAGGCTGCACCTTGTTCGTGGCGGGTGGTGATAAAGCGGATGGATGAATGTTTTAAGGCTTCGAGGATATGAAGATTTTCTTCGCCAGGGAGTCCAAAGATGTACTCTACCCCTTCATTCTCTAAGCATTGAACCAATAAGTCGGCGGTGTTTAACTCCCCCATAAAATCGTCCTTAATCCCTACGATTGCGTTAATGCGGATGGAAGCGATCGCTCCTTATCTCCAGCGTAACTAATCCGAGGCTCTTTTGCGGATTTTCTTAAGGTTTGCAATTCCAGCGTTTGACAATACGGTTTTTGCATGGGTTCTGCACTAGGGCGATCGCCTTTCCCCTCTCAACCCCAAGTGCGATCGTCTTTTGAATGCTTTGCTACAATAACCAAATATTGAACTGTTGAGAACTATGACTCAAACCTTCATTAATCCTTCTCAAACTCTCTACGAAAGTGACTATTTAGCCTGGTTGGAGAATACTCTGGAAAAATTGCGGACTCAACAGTATGAACAAGTGGATTGGGAAAATTTAATTGAAGAAATTGAAACGATGGGTAGGAGTGAAAAAAATGCTTTAGAAAGTAATTTAATTATTATTCTCTTACATTTACTGAAATGGCAATATCAACCCCAAAAACGGAGTGGTAGTTGGGAGCGCAGCATTATTGAACATCGTCGTCGAGTCCGTAGAGCGTTGCAAGATTCTCCTAGCTTAAAACCCTATTTAGTCACTATTTTAGAAGAGAGTTATGCTGAGGCTATCAAGCAGGCCAAGGCTGAAACGGAACTGCCCTTAGCAACTTTTCCTAAAGCCTGTCCCTACGTTTTAGCGGCTATTCTTGATGATCAGTTCTTGCCCTAACAAAATGCGATCGCTCTTGCTAACTTCAACAAAATAGACTGCAACTTCATAAAATTTTATGTATTGTAACAATGTTAGGCATTTTTCAGGGTCAGATAATTGCAAACTCAAACTAAAGATGTTAGTATTTTAACGTATTAGAGTAATTAAGTATTTAAAAATAATGGGTTATTGGCAAAAACTGTGGAATCGTTTAAATACGGATATTCAGCCGGATTGGAAAGAGACGATTAAGGGCGGTGTGGAAAGTGCGGACAAGGTTTTTAAGTTGGCGGAAGTCTTGAATAAAAAGGAAAATTCGTCCCTTAAGGATTTGATTCCCTATTTTCAACAAACGGCTTCTTTGTTAGATGTGTTGAATTCTCCTCTCGGTCAGGTGATTGGGGCCAGTATTCCCTTTATTGGCATTGCAACGGGTTTATTAACTTTCTTGATTGAGAAAAGTCATAAGGAGTTATCTATTGAGGATTCTATTTTGATTGTTGCTCAGGGAGCCTATCTGGAAAGTTTTAAGAACTTTTTTAAGGAGCATCCTGAAATTCAAAAGAAGGTACAAGATACAAACGTTTCAAAAGTGTTATCAAAACAGATTCAAGCCTTTGGAGAAAATTTTGCGTTAGATCAAAAGGAAGCAGAAAATACTCTCGTTTGTTTTGCGGAAAGTAAGTTAGCTATTTCAGCTAATGAGTTACTTAAAGCGCGATTAGAAGAGTCGGGTTTTAGTCAAACAGAAGCAGAGATTATTACTCGGCGTATTGCTCGCAGTACCTATCGTTATCTCAAACGGGCGTTTGTGGAAAATCGAGAAAAAATGCCGAAATTGGCAGCCCTCTATGGTCAGCAATGGCAAGCCGAGTTAGAACGGGATACGAGTTTAGATAATTATCTAGAGGAACTTGCTAAATGTCCAGAGGAGAAAGTTTTTGATGAGGAATTTAGCTTCAAAGATATTTATGTGCCGTTGCAGGTTCAATCAGTTAAAAACGGTGAAATTCAAAACAAGGAAACACCTCAAAATATCGAAACTTGGGCCATTGATTTATTGTTAGATGAGCAGAAAAAGAAAGAGGTTTTATTTATTCAAGGGCGACCAGGCGGCGGCAAAAGTGTTTTTTGTCGTTTATTTGCCGATAGGGTACGACGAGAACTTTATCCCATTTACACGCCGATTTTAATTAGGCTTAAGAATATTGAAGATTTTGCGAATGATTTTGATCAAACTTTAACCAATGTTATTGATCAGGATTTTGTGACAGATCGCGGTTGGTTAACGGATCGAAATACGCGGTTTTTGTTTTTATTAGATGGCTTTGATGAGTTAGTTTTAACGCGGGGCAAGGGCAATAGTGTGAAAGATTTTTTGGATCAAGTAGCTCGATTTCAGGAAAATTGTGGCACTAATTCTGAGCGACAACATCGGGTTTTAATCACAGGGCGACCCTTGGCTCTTTTGGGGTTTGAACGCTTAATGCCAACTAATTTGCAATGGGTGAATATTGCGCTGATGGATGACAAAATTCAAGCTCAATGGAGATCAAATTGGGGCAGGTTAGTGGGAGAGACCGAAGCTCAAGCTTTGCAAGGTTTTTTAATCGATGAAAATTGTCCCGAACAAGTGCAAGCATTAGCACGGGAACCGCTTTTGCTCTATTTATTGGCGGCGATGCACCGAGATAAACACCTCGATCTGGAAACCTTGCGATCGGGGGATGGGGATTTGGTCAAGGTGAAAATTTATCGGGCGGTGATTGCCTGGGTTTTAACCAAACAGCGTGAAAAGCGTTTAAACCTTGATCTAACAGGCTGTGATACGGAGGATTTACGCAGTATTTTGGCAGAAACGGGTCTTTGCATTACTCAAACAGGAATGGAACAAGCTCTGGTAAGTATGATCGAAAAACGTTTAATGGAAAGGGGCCATGAAGCGGCGAAAAAACTAATTGATGAGGCGAAAAAGAATCAGGAAAAAGACCCTTTGAAAAATGCTCTAGCGGCGTTTTATTTGAAGGCGGCAACAGGTCAAGATAACTCGGTGGAATTTTTCCATAAAAGTTTTGGGGAATTTTTGATGGCCGAACGGTTAGCCGAAAGTTTTTGGTTGTGGACAGAAAAAAGTAAGAAACGTCAGGTTAACTATACGGTTAAAGATACCGACCTCGATTGGGAAATCTATGATTTGTTGGGCTATGGCTTGCTGATAAAGGAAATTTTGGGTTATTTAATGCCCTTATTAAAATTAGGAGAGCCAAGCAATTATCTAGAAAACAATAACACTTTTATTGCAACGGATTGGGTCAGTCTTTTTGAACGTCTCTATGCGTTTTATTTGCGTTGGAGTCAGGGAGAATTTATTGAGGCTTTAGAATCTTCAACAATTATTCTACCGTTGAATAAAGCGGTACAAATGCAACAGTACCAAATCCCCTTGGGACAGCGACAGGCTGATATTCATACTGGTTTAAACATCCTGATTTTATTGTTGTTAATTAATACCCATGCCCAGAGTCAAGAAGATTTAAAGGAAAAAATTCACTTTTATCCCTGTGGTAATCCTGATGCGGAAGAGTTTGATCAGTATCGTTTACTAAAAATTATCGGTTACAGTCAATGTTTGAGAGCCTTTACTTTTCAGGCAAAACTAGCAGATTTTCTCAGTAATGCCAACCTCAGTAATGCCGACCTCATAAACGCCGACCTCCGCTACGCCGACTTCCGTAACGCCAACCTCCGTAACGCCGACCTCCGTAATGCCAACCTCCGTAACACCGACCTCCGTAACGCCGACCTCCGTAATGCCGACCTCCGTGAAGCCGACCTCCGTGAAGCCAACCTCCATGAAGCCAATTTAGAATATATTTGCTGGGATCAAGGAACAAATTGGCAAGCTGTAAAGGGTTTGGATACCGCTAAAAATGTCCCCAAAGAATTAAAACAACAACTTGGTTTAATTGATAATGAATAATTGATAATGGATAATTACTGTCAATTATTACCTTTGATTCAGGATACCAAAATCCTGTCTTGATAATCTCTTTTAATAAAATGTGGGGGCTTAGTCTCTAAGTCCAATGATCTATGGATTTGGAAACCAAACCCTTAACAATCTTAAAGGTGTTGCAATGAACTCGATCATGAGGCGATCGCAGTTTAAACCCTAAAAAAGAAGGCGATCGCCATTTATTGTTTTTTACTAAAGTCCAATTATGTTAACTCAACTCCTTTATGATCAAGACTTTCACCAATGGCTAGAAAAAACCATTGACCAGTTAGAACAGCAAGATTTTAATAACTTAGACATTGATCACTTAATTGAGGAATTAAAAGACTTGGGAAAATCCGATAAAAATGACCTAGAAAGCAACGTAAGTGGTGAGCTATCGTTTAGAACATCACCGACCAATCTTCCCTGACACAATAATTGAGCAAGTCCTTGACCTCTTGCACGGGAAAAATTGGTACTTTTAAGGTTTGAGCAACCGTTTCAACCGTGAGATCATCTAAAAAGCGTGTATCATCATGTTTCAGCATTAAAGCTGGTAAAAGAATGGCCTGACCTAGATCTTGATCGGATAATTTATCAATTAAATCCTGACCTGTTAACAAGCCAGTAACAGTTATTGCCTGACCCCAGTAATCACTATTTAAAGCGGCTAAAGTAACCTGTAAGCCTGCTACCCCATTCAGTTTTTGAACTAAAGGTGCAAACGCTCTTTCAACTGCATTGCCCACTACCCAGATCAAATGACGTTCAGGCTTAACTTGTGCCGGTAAAACACTATCGGCCAGATTCATAAAAGCTTTGCAAAATTGTCGAATTGAGCCAACGCCATTGCCAATTTGAGGATAATCTTCATAATCAGATTCCGAGGGTAATTCAACTTGGGCAATGAGAAACCATTCATCGGCTAGCCAGGCAAAGTGACTGTTAAAACGTTGTTGAAATTGCTGCTGTAAAGCTTTAACCTGTTGGATCACTTCGATCGCTTTCTCTGGACTAATCGGCATTAATTGATCTTCAGTGGGACGAAAACGGGTTAATCCCACAGGAACCACGGCCACAGAAATTACCGTCGGCAGATCACCTGTATGAAATGTGGCTAAATCTAATAAGGTTTTTTCTAACTGTTGGCCATCATTGATGTTAGGACAAACCACCACCTGGGCATGAATTTGTAAACGTCTCTCCTTAAACCACTGCAATTGTTCTAATAGTTGGCCAGCACGGGAATTTTTGAGCAACTGCGATCGCAGAGTGGGATCCGTGGCATGAACAGAAACGTAAAGAGGAGAAAGACGCATTTGTTCAATGCGATTCCATTCCTTTTGTCCTAAATTGGTAAGGGTTAAATAACTACCATAGAGAAAACTGAGGCGATAGTCATCATCTTTAAAATAGAGACTTTCTCTTTTCCCTGGTGGCTGTTGATCAATAAAGCAAAAAGGACAGTGATTATTACACTGAATTAAGCCATCAAAAAGAGCCGTTTCAAAACCTAGACCTAGATCTTCATCGTAGTCTTTTTCAAGATCAAGATAATGCTTTCTTCCCTGACGATCTAGCACTTCTAATTCTAAATATTCATCGGCACAGAGAAATTGATAGTCAATCAGATCGCGGGGTTGAGTCCCATTAATCGCCACGATCGCATCCCCAGGTTCAAAGCCCACCTCCGCCGCCAGGGATTCTGGTCGAACAGAATGGATTTTAGCCGGACGAATAGTAGATTCACTCATGGGACAACAATGGTACAATAAAATGATCGTAGATGCCTCAATTATATATAGCGTTTATCCGTTCCCCTTCCCTCTGGTCGCCTTTTTTGCTAGTGTACTAAGGATAAGCCGTTAATATTCCCCCATAGCCCCGATAGTTCTTTAAGAATGACTGGTGCTTAGTTCAAGGCCAATAGGAGAAATCGAAAATGTCCATTATCTTTCAACTTGCTTTAATTGCCCTCGTGCTATTTTCCTTTGTGATGGTGGTGGGGGTTCCCGTCGCCTATGCGTCTCCCCAAAACTGGTCTCAATCCAAGCCTCTGCTGTACTTGGGTTCAGGTATCTGGGCCATTCTGGTAGTCTTGGTGGCTATTTTGAATTTCTTTGTTATTTAGTCTAAATTACGTTTGATGGTGATTGGTTTTGGGGACAATACTCATGGCCAATCGCCTTATTTTTTTTATTTGAGTACTTTTTGCCATGACAGTCTTTGAGGGAACTTTTGCCCAGAGCGATTACCCCTATAAATTTGCGATTATCATTGCCCGCTTTAATGATCTCGTGACCGATAAATTACTGTCCGCCTGCCAGGATTGTCTTAAACGTCATGGAGTGGACACGGAAACAACGGGTGAGCAGGTTGATTATATTTGGGTTCCGGGCAGCTTTGAAGTGCCTTTGGTAGCTCGTCAATTGGCTTTGACGGAACGCTATGACGCGATTATTTGTCTAGGGGCCGTGATTCGGGGCCAAACAGCCCATTTTGATTTTGTGGCGGGAGAAGCGGCTAAGGGCATTGCAGCGATCGCGATGCAGACAGGCGTGCCAATTATTTTCGGAATTTTAACAACGGACACGATGCAACAGGCTTTAGAGCGGGCCGGTATTAAGAGTAATCATGGTTGGCACTATGCCCTGAATGCCTTGGAAATGGCCAGTTTAATGCGGCAATTGCGTCCTTCCTTAGCTTCTAAGTCGTGATTTTATTCTTGCTGTAAATTTTTCGTTGATTATGTCTGATTTTATCATCGCTTTTTCTCTTCACAATAAGGGGCGATCGCCTGATAGCAATGACAATCCGAAGCCTTTTCCATTCTCTGTCCTTTTGTGATAGTCGCGTTATTTGATGATCAGCAAGAGAAGAACCGCAAAAATGGCAGAATAGAGACAAGCAATCATTCAACTTCCCTATTTATGTCAGACCATTCAACGCCTACTTCTACCACTGGGGCCGATGCCATTGATACCGCGATCGCGGCTGGTATTGATTTTGATGGAACGCCCATTCCCACCGCCAAACTAGAACTATATAATCGTGTGATGGGTTTAGAAGGCCAACGACAACGCAGTGGGGTTAGCAATACGATGCGCTCTCGCATTGTCCGAATTGGGGCTAAACATATTGCCCAGGCTGAACTAGATCAACAATTATTAGATGCAGGTTTTGCCCCCTTAAAAGACAAAGAAATCGCTTTCTTTTACGGCAGTAAATAGGAGCATTAAAACACGCTAGGACGAGAAAATCATCGTTTTTAACTTTTTTAAGAATCTGTATTTTCTCGTTCTCGAATTGCTAAAGCATGGGCTGGAAAATCTTCATAATCAGCCAAAATTTTAACCGTTTCCTTCACCCGCTCAAATCCTTCTTGGGTTAAATAAGCTAGGGTAGAACGCTTCAGAAAATCAAAAACGGAAACGGCTGAATAGGAGCGAGCAAAGCCTCCCGTCGGTAATACTGCATTAATACCGATCCCATAGGTAGCAGCGGAGGAAGGAGTATGGGAACCGAGTAAAATTTCTCCGGCATTGTCAATTTTGCCGATTAATGACAGGGGATCTTGCACCAAAAGTTCTAAATGCTCTGGGGCATAATCATTAATAAAATCTAGGGAAGCCTGTAAACTATCGGTTAACAAAATACCACCATAGGCGGCCAAACCCTGCTCACAAAAATCTCTGCGCCATTGTGGTAATTGCTGTAAATAATGCTCTAGATATTGTTGAGCTTGTTGGGCTAAACTTTCACTGTGAGTGACTAATAAAGCAGCAGAATCAGAGCCATGTTCGGCTTCAATCAAGAGATCTAGGGCTGCCAATTTTGGGTCGGTGGTTTCATCCGCTAAAACAATTGATTCACTAGGGCCCGCCGGTAAGCCCACATCAATTGTGCCAAATAAGAGACGTTTAGCTGCCGCACCGTAAATGCTACAGGGGCCAATTAATTTATCAACTTTCGAGACAGTTTTTGTTCCTAAGGCGATCGCTGCCAGGGCCTGAACTCCGCCCAATTTATAAACCTCTGTCACTCCTGCCATCTCTGCGGCTACCAGGGAAACCGGTTCAACTTTCCCATCTTGATCAGGAGGGGTACAAACCACAATCTTTTTAACACCAGCTACCATCGCCGGCACAGCCAACATCAACATCATGGACGGGAAGGCCCCTTTCCCCCTGGGAACGTATAGCCCCACCCTCGGAATCGGTGTAATTTTTTCGCCCGCAAAGACCCCTGGTTCCACTTCTCCTAGGTGCATCTGTGGGGGCATTTGGTCTGTATGAACGGTCTTAATATTTTTAAAACTATGTTCAACGGCTCGTCGCAGATCGGGATTGACTAAACGTTGGGCTTCGGCAAATTCCTCGGCAGTCACGCGCAGATTTTCTACCGTTGCTCCAGCATAATCAAACTTCCGTGCATACTCAATTACTCCCACATCTCCCGTTTCTTGGATGCGATCAATCACTGTCCGGGCGATCGCCATGGCCTGATCGATATCTAATTCAGAACGGCGTTTCAGTTTGGCCAATTCGGTTGGGGTTAATTGGGATAGTTTGATAATACGGATCACAGTTTTTCTTTGTTGGTTTTATTAACTAATTAAAAACCTTAGTTTTGTATTTATATAGGAAGACTTTAAGCTTGGAATTAGGCAATTTTTCCCTTCAAAGCGTTGGTTTTCTGTTTGACCCGATCTGTCCTCCCTAAATTAAATTCCTCAATTCTGGAGAACGTTGAATTCATAAAGGATCTGAACTCCCCCAAAGTTGGGGGCAGGGGAGCAAAATGAGGGTAACTAACAATTTTGTGTACTTAGTCGCTTCAAAGAGGCGTTAGGAGAAAAGACTTATGACTAAGGCATTCGCCGATTCTGACCCAAATCACCTACATTCCAGGTAGATTTAAACCACTGGTCAGGTCTTCCATTTTAGAGCGCATCGTTTCCGTGGATTGGGCATAGGCGGCCTTCATCGCTTCGGTAATGGAGGCGCTGAGAGCTTCAATTCCTTTTTCCATAGCCGCAGGATCGATCACAATACCCAGGGGTTCCTGGTTGCCGCTCATGGTGACAGTCACTAGACCATCTTCACTACTGCCGGCAATTGACATTTCTTCTAATTCTTCTTGAAGACGTTTAGCCCCTTCCTGTACCTGCTGGGCTTTTTGGAAAGCTTCTTGTAATTCTTTAATTTTGCCTAAGCCGAATCCGAATCCTTTACCTTGTGTCATAAGTTGTTCTGGTTTTTAAAAATTACACGGGTTAGCGATGCCCTAGTGAAAACTAGGATGACTGGGTTATTACACACCCTTAGCCTGACTGAAATTATAGCTTATTGGGTCGTGGGGAAGGGCGATCGCGTTTTTGACAGGTTTTTAAGAAGATTTTTGAAAAGGGGTTACTTATTCGCCGTTAATGAGAACCATTGACCTATTTTATTGATTAGCCAACTTAGCAAGGCTCCTAGAATCAAAATACTAATCGCCGGGTTAAATAGGGGCAGCCAGAGTTTTTGCCAGAGATGGTAGCCCAGGGGAAGGCCGGTTGATTCTCCCACAACGGCGATCGCAAACCAGACAAAGCCCAATAGGACGAGAAAAACGTCAAAGACGAGAAAGCGGTTTAACCAGGTTAAAAATAGTTCTTTCATGGCTGTTCTAGCCTTGCCTCATTTTTGTAGCCTGATTTTACCAGGGAGAGTCGCTGCATAAACTAATCATTCTTAATTTTATCGGCGATTGGCGATCGCTCCAGAAATATTTTTAAGAATTTGAAGAATTTCATACAGTTTATGACGACGGGCAATTAACAAAGAAAATGGTTCGGAAAAATCGTAGATAATTTCAGTATTTTCTTGCATAAGTTTAACAAACATAAATAAGTCGCCATCTGTCACCAGACCATAGAGCGGTTGGGAGGGTTGGGGATTGCCTAGCATATAGGCCAGACATTGGGGAATAGCCGCCGTGAGAGCAACGGAACGTTTGGATTCAACGATTAGAATCCAGATGTCTTGTTGAATAATAAGGGTATCAATTCTGCCTTTTAAGATTTCGTGAGTATCTTGAATTTCAATTTGAATGGGAGCTTCGGCAGTGACGAAAAAGGGTTCATCATAAAATCCTGCGAGTTCTAGCAGGGAAAAGACTAAAAGCAGTTTAACGGTTTCTTCGGATAATTCTGCTCTGTCTCGATGTCTCCGATAACGTTGGTAGTATTTATCTAGAATTTGTTTTTCGAGATCAGTAAGTTCAGGTAGATTTTCTATCCATTCGG
>JAYKJI010000079.1:0-16263 GCA_035285405.1 Snowella sp.
AATACAAAAATTAAATTAATAAAAAGGAAAAGTTATGGATTTGCTAATTTTGAGCATCTACGGCTTAAATTGTTAGCTTGCTTTAACTCGTAACATAACATTACACACAGACAAGGGGAGAGCCAAAGTTTTCCTAGCTCGTTAAAATTATTAACATCAATTAATCCTGCCTCAATCAGATCTCGATTGCTTTGATTGACCTTCTGGGCGGTATCTAGATAAGAGTCTAGATGTTCGATGACGTGTTCTTGGGTTTCAGCCATCAAATGATTGATCGAGGCTGACAACGATTTTTGGCTAACCCGGTAGGATAAATAACCTACGAGACCCACCGCCCCGACAATTTGCACCACAAAGGGAACAATGAGTAGCCAGCGTAGAGAGAAATGACGAAAGAAGAAAGGAGATTTTTTCATGAATTTAAGGGTGCTCCTGTCCTTAATTTCGCTGTTCTAAAAGCTGTTGAATGGTCGTAACCAGTTGTTTCATCTTAACGGGCTTACTTAAATAGTCATTGGCTCCAGCCGCTAAACAGCGATCGCGATCATTCACCATGGCAAAAGCCGTTAAGGCAATAATCGGAATCGATGCAGATAGAGGGGCCAGACGAATTTGTTTAATCGCTTCTAAACCGTCTAGCTTGGGCATTTGAATATCCATTAAAATCACATCCGGCTGGGCAGATTGGGCCAGGGCGATCGCTTCTTCTCCATCTTTTGCAAAAATCAACTGATAGCCTTTGGCCTTTAAATAACTTGAAATTGTGCTAACGTTAGCCTCATTGTCCTCCGCTAAGAGAATCACGGCTGACGTATCCGATGTTTTCAGAACCGGGACATTAGAGGAACTATCTGCTTCGGGCGGAAAATTTGCAGAAGCCCTGAGGAGCGGAGACTCAGTACAGGGAAGGGTAATGGTAAAGCGACTGCCCACCCCTAGCTCGCTAGTGACCCCCACCTGGCCACCATGCAGTTCAACCAAGCGTTTAACCAAAGATAGTCCCAGACCTGTCCCCTCATATTGCCGATTGAGCGCACCATCAATTTGGATAAAGGGTTGAAACAGTTTGTCGATATTTTCCGCCGCAATGCCGATGCCGGTATCAATGACCGCCAGTTCTAACAAGGGAGGAGAAAGGGGATCGGTGGTCTGGGGGGGGCTAAGGGGTTTCACTTCGAGGCTAATCTGGCCGCCCTCTGGGGTAAATTTGACTGCATTGTTGAGAAGATTGATCAAGACCTGGCGGACACGCCGTTCATCCACTAACAGGGCCGGCAGCTGGGGCGGTAATTTGCTCTCTAATTGAATCCGTTTATTGAGAGCCTGTTGTTTAATAAAGGCCAGACTGGAGTTACAAAGGGAGGCAACCGCGATCGCGCTACAGTCTAATTCGAGTTGACCGGCTCCAATTTTGGCCAGATCCAGAATATCGTTAATCAAAGATAATAAATGAGAACTACTCCGCTCAATGGTTTGTAGTGCCTTGAGTTGTTCTGGGTTGATCGTTCCAAACACTTTTTCCTGAAGTCCTTCCGTCATGCCGAGAATGGCATTGAGGGGAGTACGGAGTTCATGGCTCATATTGGCCAAAAATTCATCCTTCAAACGATTGGCACGGACTAATTCGGCATTGGTGAGTTGTAATTGCGCTTCTACTTGTTTGCGTTCAGCAATATCAGTGATCGTACCAATAAATCTCAGAACTTGACTATTGCTTTCCCCCAGAGCGCGTCCCCTAGATAAAAACCAGGTGGGAGTGCCATCGGCTTGCATTAGTCGGTGTTCGCAAAAGAATTCTGACGTTTTACCTGTTAAATGGAGATGCAGGGTTTCTAAAAAGTAATCTCGATCTTCATCATAAATACGTTCTGTCCAATCATTAAAGTGAGTGGGTAAGGCGAAATCAACATACCCTAGCCATTCTTGAATCCCCTGATCTAGCAGAAACTCGTCGCTCTGAATATGCCAATCCCAGACCCAGACTTTAGCGGCACGGGTTGCGAGTTCATAACGTTGGGCGACCTCTGCATATTTGCGTTCAGCGATCGCTAATTCCATCTTTTTATAGGCTTTTACCTGTTCAAATACGGAGGCTAGGGTTGTCCCTAAAAAACCAATTTCATTGTTAGGTAGGCGAGGCAATAAAAATTTTTCTTGATGTTCACTTTTGGCGATCGCCAAATTAATTCTGGCTAAGGGAGAGAGAACTAAATGCCGAATCAGCCAACCCATAAAGAACAAAATTAGTCCTCCACTGATGATCAAGACCCAAATCAGTGAAAGCGCACCTTGTAGGGCATCTCTTTCCATTTCCTGAAGATTCATCACAGCGATCGCTACCCCTCGATGCTGGGTTTGACGATGGGAATGGGGATCCTGAGATGTAAATAAAGTGCCACTAAATGGCAACATTTGCACTACTACAGGTTGGCCATCTAGGGTTGTGCGAATATTCGTTTCAATGCCATCTTTGGAAGCTGCTTGTTGAGCGGCGGCTAGGGTCGGACGCAGTTGGGCATAGGGGGTAGAATGATCGTGGATTGCAAAGGCATCACTATGAGCCAGAACCATACCGTCAGGGGCGACAATAGACACTTCAATCACGGTTGGTAGGGTGGCATAGTTTTGAACTAAGCGTTCCACCAGATAGACATCCTGCCGTTCAATGAGTCCTTCGGAGGCAAATTCCAAACCTTCTGTTATACTCTCGGCCCGTTGTTGTACTTGCCGTTCCAAACTACTTCGCAAAGAAAGATAGGCGATTGAAAAGGTTGCCAATCCAATCACCATTAAAGAGGCTCCAAAACCACTTAGTAATTGTTTAGCAAGTTGTTTTTTTGTCGATGGCTGAGACTGCTTCATTGTTGCCAATTGCGAGTTGCTTTGGTAATTGGGCCAGCATCAATTTTTACATCGTTACGTACAATTCGCCCATGTCGAAGATCGGACAATAATAGCTGGCGAGTTTGTTGGTAGGCCTCCTCTAATCTTCCTTCCGCAAACATCCGACGATTCATCTCTAGATCGCCTTTTTTAAGTCCCTGAAAATCCGTGGTAAAGGTCTCCGTGGTTACGCCTAATTGTTTGGCCACAGCAGCAAAAACGACTTGCGGTTGGCTATTGACCGCCTCTATCGTCTCAAACCAGGCTTCAATAAATTGGATCAGTTCATCCTGTTTATCGGCAATAATGCTGGCGCGAGTTGCCAAACCATCAATGACGACACTATCGAGATCAGCAGTGGTATGAATTACCTTGCCACCAACGGCTTTAGCTGTATCTGTTAACAGAGGTTCCCAAAGGACAGTTGCATCAATTTTGCCCTGTTTGATAAGAGTGGCTCCTCGTTCATTGGCCACATCGACAATCTCTACGTCGGTCGGTTTGAGATTATTCGCTTTAAGGGCTTCTAGTAGAACTAAGTGGGAGACGGTGCTAAATTTGGCACTGACTTTTTTTCCTTTTAAGTCCTTGACTGAGGTGATCTTCGGGCGAGCAGCAATGCCATCTGAACCGGATGAAATATCTACTACCATGACGAAAACGGGTTTTTCCTGATTCCAATCGACTTGCATGACTTCGGACAAGGGCGCAAAACTGGCATCCTGGGAACCGCGCATGGTGGCGCGAATGTTATCTTGTTGATTGTTAAAGCGGATGAATTTGACATCTAGCCCGTGTTTACGATAAATACCCGCTTCTTTTGCGTACAAGGCGATTTGATAGCCGGGCCAATTATTGAGTCCGACTCTAAAGACTTTTAAGGGTTGAGATGGCCCAAAACCACAACCTTTTAGGGCGATCGCGATTATTCCTACGAGGCAAAAGAGCATTAGGAAACGAAAAAGCTTAAATTGCATAGATTTCATAAATTTCATAGATTTCATAGATTTATTATCCAAAAGGATCGAATTATTCAAAGGCTAGGTTTCAAAGAGGGAAGGAGACTAATCATTCCGTTGTCCGTCAAGCTGGGGTTAACAATTGTTGAATCAGGGTGGTCAGGTGCTTGAGTTTAACTGGTTTACTCAGATAATCCTTGGCTCCGGCGGCCAGACATTTTTCGCGGTCACGAAGTGTGCCTTCGGCATCGCCAGTCATGGCCAGAGCAGAAAGAGCAATCATGGGAATCTTGGCAAATTTAGGATTTAACCGAATCTGTTGGATCAGGTCTAACCCGTTTATACCTGGAAGTTGAAGATCAACTAAGATTAAATCGGGCTTTTCAGATTTCACTAAGGCGATCGCTGTGTCACCATTTTCGGCCAGACTAATACGATACCCTTTCGCCTTCAAATAACTGGAAATAGTATTGGTGTTAGCTTCATTGTCGTCGGCCAACAAAATCAGAGGCGAAATCTTTGGTTCTGTCGGACGAATGGAGAGATTGGTTCTAGGTTCTTGTTTAACCGTTTGAGTGGTGACATTGGTATAGGGCAAGGTAATGGTAAAGCGACTGCCAACCCCCACCTCACTGGTTAGAATCACCTGGCCACCGTGAAGTTCGACCATCCGTTTCACCAACGCTAATCCCAAACCCGTGCCGCGATATTGACGGTTCAAAGCACTGTCAATCTGGATAAATGGACGAAATAATTTGGTAATATCCTCTGGTGCAATGCCGATCCCTGTGTCAATCACTGCAATTTGCAGCAACCCCTGAGCCGCCGGAAAACGACTCACTTCCAGCGTCACCATGCCACCTTCGGGGGTAAATTTAATGGCATTACTGAGCAGGTTCACCAAGACCTGACGAATATAACGCTTATCGACAAATAAGGGGGGTAGAGAAGCCGGAACTTTCATCTCCAATTGAATCCGTTTTTTCAGGGCCTGCTCTTTGATCAAAGCCAAACTAGACGTGCAAAGAGGCGTAATGGCAGTGGGTTGACAATCTAGCTCAATTTGACCGGACTCAATGTTGGCAACGTCCAGAATGTCATTAATTAAGGTCAGTAAATGGGAACCACTTCGCTGAATGGTTTGGATGGCTTGGGTTTGTTCTTCGTTAATTTGCCCATACACTCCTTCCTTGAGTCCTTCCGTCATGCCTAGGATCGCATTGAGAGGAGTCAGCAGTTCGTGACTCACGTTGGCGAGGAAATGACTCTTGGCAATATTGGCAGCCTCAGCAGCATTTTTAGATTGTTGTAAGGAGATGACTTGACGGGCGACCTCTTGTTCAAGATTTTGAGTGAGTTGTCTGATCTGTAAATGGGTTTTAATCCGTGCCAGTACCTCTTGCTCTTGAAAGGGTTTGGTAATATAGTCCACTCCCCCTAGTTCAAAACCCCGAATTTTACTATCAATATCGGTTAAAGCTGTCATAAAAATGATCGGGATCCGACGGGTGTGGGGATTTGTTTTCAGTTGTTGGCAAACTTCAAAGCCGTCCATTTCTGGCATGACAATATCGAGCAAAATTAGATCGGGTGCTCTACGTCCGATTTGTTTTAAGGCTCTTTCACCACTAATGGCGATCGCCACATCATAGCCGTGGGCACTGAGGGTTTCGGAAAGCACATCCAGATTAGTGGGAATATCATCCACGATTAAGATGAATCCAGTTGATTGAGTTGCGGTCATTGTCATTGAGTTGGGAGAGATTTTTCAGATCTAGCAAGATCAAGATAGGTTTGAAGAAAGTCCTCAATTTTATCACTCTGAAATTGCTTAACTAATTTTAGGATTGCTTGAGTGAATGGTAAGTATTTTTCCTCTTGGGCTGCTATTTCATTTGCCTTGTCTGCTAATTTTCTTAATAAGCCATCCTGGGCCAATTCAAAGAGCATTTCTAGATCGGCTAAAGGCGGAACGATCAATGCGCGCTCTGGCTCCTCATCCCAGGTGGTTGCTGACGTTTTCGAGGTTGTGTCATATTTCCAGGTTAGTTGCAAATATTTAGCTAATAGGGAAAATAACTCTTCTGCTTGAATGGGTTTCGGCAAAAAATCATCTCCTCCCGCTTTAATGCTCATTTGACGATCTAGATCAGAAACAGAGGCCGAAGAAAGAATCACTAAATGATGTTTAATCGCATTGTCATTGCGTAGTTGTTCCACCATTTCAAAACCGTTCATAACCGGCATTACCACGTCCGTCAGAATCAGATCAAAGGCAAACTGTCGGATTTGCTTCAAGGCTTCTTGACCATTTTCGGCCTCCTGACATCGAAATCCCAAGGGTTGGAGTAATTCTACTAGTACTGCTCGATTTTCCCAGCGATCGTCCACAATTAACAGATGGCGAGTTTGACCTTCATAACCGATAATTTTGCCTTGGTCTGTCTTACTCAATTTTTCGGCCCAGTTTTCGGGAATAATCAAAGGCACTTCAAAACTAAATGTGCTACCTACGTTCAGTTGGCTCTGGACTTCAATCTCACTTCCCATTAACTGAATAATCCTTTGGCTAATGGCCAATCCCAAACCTGTCCCCTCGGCGTGATGTTTTTTGTCTCCCACCTGCTCAAAGGGCTGGAAAAGTTTGGCTACCTCTGTGGGGGCAATGCCCATACCTGTGTCTTCTATTTGAAAACGAACTAGGGCCGCTCCAGGCTTATTCTCTGTGGTTAAGGATTCTAAAATTTTGACCGAAAAGATAACACACCCAGCCTCGGTAAATTTAATGGCATTGCCAATGAGGTTAATCAGCACTTGACGCAGACGTTTTTCATCGACGAGTACCCCTGGCGGTAAATCGGCATCCGGTTGATAAATAAAATCTAGTCCTTTATGGTCTGAACGGACTCGGCAGATCTCGACAATGCCCTGGAGGAAGGCGGGAAAATGAATTTCTTTGGGATCAAGATCTAGTTTGCGGGCTTCGATTTTAGCTAAATCTAGAACGTCATTGATCAGGGTGAGCAGATGGGAGCCACATTGGTAAATAATGTCCACACCATGCTGTTCTTTGGCGGCCAAGGCAGAAGAACGATTCAGAATTTGGGCATAGCCGAGAATGCCATTCAGGGGTGTGCGTAATTCATGGCTCATACTGGCTAAAAATTCGCTTTTTGCCTGGTTGGCTGCGTCGGCAATTTCTTTGGCCCGTTCGAGTTCTTCAGTGTAGTGTTTTTGATCGGCTAAAAGTTGATGAACGCGATTGATCAATTGATTGAGGGAGGTGGCAAGAACCCCAACTTCATCGTGGGTTTCAATGGGAGCTTGTAGGTCAAAGTTGGATTCCTGGGTAACTCGTAGGGAGATGTTGGTTAAACTTTGGATTGGACGGGCAATATTGCGACTGATATAGATTGCTAGGAAGATGGCGATCGCAATGGAAATTCCCAGACTAGAAAAGATAATTTGAGAACGGATTGCTTCTGCTTGCAGTAAATTTTGTTCAGCTAAATCCTCTTGTTTTTCAGCAATTTGATAAAAACTCTTCAGTTCGTCGGGAAATTCAATAAATTTAACAAATGTTTTACTTTTAACGAGTCCCATAATTTTCTTTTCTGCTTTTGGCACGCCATCGGGAGATGTTCGCAAGAGTTGATCGATCTCGGTGACAAAGGCTTGGGCTTGTTTGGCAAATTGAGCAACGGTGAACTCATAGCGTTCTAAGCGCGGTAGTAGTCCCTCTAAGGCGGGAGGATACTGGGAGTGGTTATGGGAGTTTAAAAGAGTTTGGATCTCGTCAATCCGTTCAATTAACTTCAGGCCTTCTTGATGAAAGCGATCGGGATTTTGCAGTACTGGGATCAGTTGTTTGGCCGGACGATTGTAGAGAATATCAACTTGTAATGTACTTAGGAGCTTGCGATCGCGGGAGGCACTTTGTCGAGCCTGGAGGGCCTGTTGTTGATAGTAGTTACCCACTATGACCCCCAAACCCGTCCCAGAGACAGCAATCCCCAGGGCAACGGCATAACCGCTAATAATTTTTGCCCGAATTTTCATAAAAAATTGATTCCTTAGATCTCCTGTTCTGAAACAGAGACTCGTTTGACTAAATACTCATCTTCGATACTATCGAGAATCTAAAGGCGTTTGAATCGTGTATTTACGTATTCAGAGAGCATCTACTGGAGGAGGTTAGATGAGTTTAAATGGTGTATTTACTGATGTTCGTTGTTATTGCCCCCCTTCAGCATCTGATTTGTACTTAAAAGAATTTTCCAGCAGGTTTTTAGGGGCAAAAAATTTAGCTAAGTGAGGCTTACTGAAAGAGGATAGAGCCTTTGCCAGACAACATTTTTGGCCATTTTGGAAATGATCAGGTGCAAGGAAGTAAATTGTGCCTGTTTGATAGTTGTCGAGGATATAGTTAGCGATTTGTTTGATGCGATTGGGGTTGGGTTTGCATTGGGCTAGGTCGGGCAGTTCGGCATGGTTGGGGACATAAAGGCGGCGATCGCTGATGAGTTGGGCCATGTCGCCATAAAGGATGCTGGCTAGGTAGTTATGGTCTTAGGACTGAGGATTTCTGAGAAGAGGGATAGTGTTAAAGGTGAGTTAGATCGGCGTTAGATTGTATTTATGTATGCATGCTAGCAGGCAAGCAGCATGGATGATTATAATGTCTATAGTTTTAAATTTAGGTTTCTAATTTTGTCTTCTTCGACAGTTCGGGTTCCTAGTGATCTATATGAGGCTTTGCGAGAGATGAAGGTTGCTCTGGAAGCACAACATCTTTCAGCATCACCCACGATACAGGATTTAGTAAATTTAGCTCTTATACGTTTTCTTAGAGACTGGCGTAATATTGATGAGCGATCGCAGATTCTTGATGAGCTATTAAAAAAATCGTCAAGATTCACGTTCGAGAATGGGTAGAAAAAAAAGTAATGATACTTTACATCTACATCCCGAAAACAACCCAAACCGATTCAATTAAACCAACAATGTCGTTATTTCGTACTTCCAAAAGTCAAGAATCTGTTCCTGATTCTATCTCCTTAATGTTTAGGGATTTGAAACGAGATCCCTCTATTAAATTTTTAGCAAGTCATCAAGATAAAATTCTTAAAGAATATGAAGAAAAATATCTAAATCAAAATAATCAAGGAAAAGACGTTGCTATTGAGTTACCAACAGGAACGGGAAAAACACTTGTCGGTCTTTTAATTGGTGAATATAGACGGAGAAAATTTAAGGAAAGAGTTGTTTACTTATGTCCAACTCGTCAACTTTGTATTCAAGTTAGTGAAAGAGCAAAATTATATGGAATTAAAACCGTACTTCTAGTGGGTTTGCAAAAAGACTATAGCAACACAGATTTTTTTAATTATCAACAAGCTCAATCAATTGCTATCGCAACTTATAGTGGTATTTTTAATACTAATCCTAAGATTAACGATCCGAAGCTAATCATTTGTGATGATGCTCATGCTGCTGATAATTATGTAGCTTCCTTGTGGACAGTTTCTATTGATCACCAAAAGCATAAGCAGCTATTCAATGCTTTAGTTAGTATTCTTGAGTCAGTTATCCCTGAAGACTTAGTTTATTACATTAAAAATTCTGGAACTACTATTGATAGAAAAAAAGTCGATTTAATTTCGACGATTGCTTGTTATAAAAAGCATTTACAAATTAAAGAAACAATTGATGGCTTGATTGCTCAATATAAAGAAGACAATAACTATAAGTCCCTTCAATATCCTTGGAGTTTTTTATCATCTCATCTCGATGCTTGCTCTATATATTGTTCCTCAGAACTTTTGGAGATTCGTCCGATTATTCCTCCTACATTAACTCATCAACCTTTTTCAGATGCAAGTCAAAGAATATATATGTCGGCAACATTAGGGGAAGATGGAGATATTGAACGCATTTTTGGGGTCAAAAAAATTCACAAGTTACCGATTCCTGACGAATGGCATAAAAGAGGTACTGGAAGAAGGCTAATTTTACTACCAACTATGTCAGATAATGTTAATTCCAAAGAATTGGTTACTGCGATGCTTCAAAAAGCTAATCGTGGTTTAATTCTTGTACCAGATAAAAAATCTCTTGAGTCATGGGAAGAGAATTTAAAAAATACCCATACTATTTTTAAACCAATAGATGTAGAAGAAAGTTTAACACCTTTTACTAAAAGTGAAAAACCGACTGCACTCATACTTGCTAGTCGTTATGATGGCATTGATTTACCAGGAGATGATTGTCGTTTTATTGTTTTAGAAGGAATGCCTACTGGAAGT
This sequence comes from Snowella sp., assembly GCA_035285405.1. Classification (GTDB taxonomy): domain Bacteria; phylum Cyanobacteriota; class Cyanobacteriia; order Cyanobacteriales; family Microcystaceae; genus Woronichinia. The sequence continues at coordinate 10,148 of JAYKJI010000079.1, forward strand.
GGTTTACAGGAGAAATATTTAGTCACCCGTCTTGGAAGCTCTTCACAATTACGAAATCGTATTCGTACAAGAGTTACACAAGCAATGGGACGATGTACGCGAAATGAAAGTGATTATGCAATAGTAATCTTTTTGGGAGATGATTTAACAAAATGGTGCTGTACTGAAACTAATACAAAGGGAATGCACCCAGAATTACAGGCAGAAATTGCGTTTGGGTTAGAAAATTCTACTAATTTAGCAACCAATAATTTTGTTGAATTAGGAGAGGCTTTTCTTAGTCAATCTTCAGAATGGGATAATGCAGAAGAAGATATTCGTCAGCGTCGTGATTCTCTTTTAAAAATCTCTGATAATGTAGCCCATGCTCTTGCGGAGTCAATGCCTTATGAGATTGATTATATTTATAAGTCTTGGAGTGGACAGCATGAAGAAGCATTAAACCAAGTTACTAAAATTTTAGATGCTTTAGAAGGAGGTTCTGAGCTTAAACCTTATGTATCTTTTTGGTGTCATCAAGCCGCTACTTCTGCTTTTCTAGCTTGGAAAGAATCTAACAATCAAAATCTGAGAACTTCAGCGATTTCTAATTTGAAAGAAGCGTTAAATACTTCTCAAGGTGTTAACTGGCTAAGTAAGTTATACGCTCATTTAGAAGAACCAGTAGAAGCAACTGATAATCTACCTTGGCAAGAATGGTTTAATGAAATTAATGCTCTATTAGCTGAATGGAAACTTCAGGGGAGTAAATTCCCTCAAGAAGTTGCTTCAGTCGGAGACGATATTAACAATATAGATGCCACACCTTTTGAAAATGGATTAGCATCACTGGGTCGAATGCTTGGGGTAAAAACACATAAATGGACATCAAAGGAACAAGGAAAGCCTGATGGTTTATGGATATTTGGTAATTGGCACGCTTTTGTATTTGAAGCAAAAACTGAGGAAGGGAAAACTGAACAGACCGCCAATTATGGTATTTCATTAGATACAGTTACTCAATCAGGCAGGCATGAGGCAACGGTAAGATATGAAAAACTAATCCCCGATTTTGTTCCTTGTTCAACGATTGTTATATCTCCTCGGACTAAACTTCATCAAGCTGCTGCACCACACATAGAAGATATATTTTATTTGTCTCATCAAGACATCATTGAGCTATTTAATAAGGTTGCTTCAGCATTACGAAAAGTTCGTTCTGTTGCTACTAAAAAAGCAGAGGAAGAACTGAAAGAATACGCTATCAAAACTTATTGTGATAGTTCTCTATCAATACAAGATGTCAAGACATTTCTCCTGAAAAAACGACTCAATTCTTTGCCCAAAACGAGGTAAAAATTATTAAAAATTTAAGGGAACGATTTTTAGAAGTACATTCAAAAGTCTTTGATTAATTTAAGCCTACAAATGATGAATCTGAACTCTGACGGTAAACAGTAACAATTAATCTAAATAAATGTTATTGTTTAGTTCGTTAGATATAGATAAAACTTAACGAATCAGACTCATTGACGACAATCGACCCAAAACATTTATAAATCAACCATGCAAATCACATTAGATCTCAACGAGAACCTTCTTCAAGAAGCCATTAATCTTAATCCAGATATGCCCATCGAAAAAGCCATTGAAAATGCCTTACAGGCCTATCTTGAACAACAAAAACGGCTTAAAATTATTGATCTATTTGGCACCATAGACTACGATCTAGACTACAACTATAAACAACAACGATCCGTCAAATGAATGTCATTGTAGATACTGTCATTTGGTCACTTGCACTACGAAGACGACAATCCGATCTAAATCAAGATATCGCTACTCAATTTCAAGATTTGATTCATAATGATCGGGTTTTGATCATCGGCGCAATTCGCCAAGAAGTATTATCAGGAATCAAATCTCCCGAACAATTTAAGCGACTGCGGGATACCCTAAGAGCATTTCCAGATATTCCCCTAACATCCGACGATTACGAACAAGCCGCCGAATTTTTTAATACTTGCCGCCAGCACGGTATCCAGGGATCTAATACCGACTTTTTAATTTGTGCCGTCGCTCATCGTCGTAATATTCAAATTTTTACAACTGATCAAGATTTTCAATACTTTCAAACTTATGTTCCAGTCAACTTATTGACAAAAAAATAGCTCGAATGTTCAAAAAACAAGCATCTTCTATACCCATAAAATGTCATCCTAATTAAGTCATCAATCTACCATCTCAGAAAACCTGATATTCAAAATATCAGATCAAACGCAAAACAATTTTTTTACTTTCAAGCGGGCAACGCGATTCGAACGCGCGACATCAACCTTGGCAAGGTTGCGCTCTACCACTGAGCTATGCCCGCACATTTGAGACGTTTTTAATGATGCCAAAAAAACAGGCTGCTGTCAAGGGTTGGGATAAAAAATTTTCAATCTTCTTTTACCGTCGCTTACCATAGACTTGGACACCTTTGCTTAAGACATTATGACTGCTTCGCCGATCGCCGTTTCGCCTCTATTGGGCCAATCTCTCACAGATTTAACCCATTGGGTACAAAGCCAAGGACAACCGGCCTATCGCGGTAAACAATTACACCAGTGGCTCTACGAAAAAGGAGCGCGATCGCTGTTAGAGATTTCCGTCTTTCCCAAACCATGGCGAGAACAATTACAGGACTATCCCCTGGGGCGATCCGTTATTGAGCATTGCAGTACGGCCCCTGATAAAACCCGTAAATATCTGCTCCGTCTAGCGGATGGACTGATTATTGAAACGGTTGGTATTCCCAGTAGCAAGCGGCTAACGGTTTGTGTCTCCTCCCAGGTCGGTTGTGGGATGGACTGTACCTTCTGTGCAACGGGCAAAGGAGGATTTCTCCGTAATTTACAACCCCATGAAATTGTGGATCAAGTCTTGACCGTCCAAACAGATTTTCAGGAAAGGGTCAGTCATGTGGTCTTTATGGGCATGGGAGAACCCCTTCTGAATCTTCCGGCGGTGCTGCAAGCTCTCCATTGTCTGAATCAAGATGTGGGTATTGGGGCGCGATCGCTGACAGTTTCAACGGTAGGTCTAGCGCAAAAAATTCGTCAATTCGCTCAACATCAATTACAAATCACCTTGGCAGTGAGTCTTCATGCGGCCGATCAGGCTTTACGGGAGGAGTTAATCCCCAGTGCCAAACATTACCCGCTCAAAACCCTGTTAGCAGACTGCCGAGATTACGTCAAAATAACCGGGCGTAGAATTACCTTTGAATATATTTTGTTAGCCGGCGTGAATGACTTGCCGGAGCAAGCGATCGCCTTAGCTGAACTGATTAAAGGCTTTCAGAGTCATGTTAACTTGATCCCCTACAATCCCATTTCAGAGGCAGACTATCAACGTCCAACCCCCGAACGAATCCAAGCCTTTGCCGACATTTTAGAAGAGCGACATGTCGCTGTCAGTGTTCGTTATTCCAGGGGACTGCAAGCTGATGCTGCTTGTGGTCAGTTACGGGCTTCTCGTCAGCGTTAACTGGCTTTGTTCTACCAGGGATCCATGATCGATTTAAACGGATTAATTACCGTTGCCCCCGAATCCAGATCTTCCTCTGGAGCAATCATCGTGGCATCGTGATCAAGGGGTTGATGGGGTTGACGCTCCAATGGTTTATTTAAGGCTCTATCTAAGTTCAAAGCGGCGGTGAGATCTTCGCGATCGCCGATCATGGTGGCATCATCGGAATCTACCATACTCACGGATTGGTAAAATTCAGTCTGCAAGGATTCTAGGGCCAGTAAATCAGGCGTTAAATCAATGCCATCATTAAAGGGCGTAGGGTCTGGAGAAGCAAGACCAAATAACTGCTTGAACTGATGAAAGGACTGAGTAAGATGGGCAAGACTTTGTTCGAGATGATCCAAACGCTCTTGAAAACCCTCCGGTAATGTTCCCGGTGAAGGCAGCCCGGCTAGGGAAAGAAGAGCATCGGGAAAGACTCGCAGCAACTCCTCTAGGGTCGTTTCACCCTGGGTCACTCGGACTAGTCCATCTTGTACCAAAGAGATCATGCCTTCCTTCAGAGCTTGAGTTCGCAGAGCTTCAGGAGCCTTTTTCTGACTGATCAAACGCCGTAAACTGGGACTAAGACGAAGAATCTCATAGACTCCCACCTGACCGTGATAACCCGCACCACTACATTGCCGACAAAGCCGACCCTTTAATTGTAATTGTCCAACCAGTTCTTGATTAAGGGTATTAGCTCGATAAAATTGGCTAGATTGACGTTGATTAGGGGTTAAGCCTAATTTCTCTAATTCTTGCACTTCCGGCTGATGTTGCAGACGGCAGGTAGGACAGACTCGTCTTAGCAAACGTTGATTGACGACAGCTAATAGGTTTTCTGCCAACAGGTTGGGTTCTACCCATTCTTCCATTTGCGCGATCGCCGTGGCCGTATCCTTGGCATGGAGACCAGCAAACACCAGATGTCCTTGATGAACCGCTTTTAGAACGGCTTGGGCCGTTTCTTGATCTTCAATATTATCTACCACGAGAACGGCTAAAGATTGCTCCGAGAGAGCTTTTAACGCAGTGGCATAGGTTATCCCCTTTTCAGGATTTACTTCTACCTGGGTAAAACCTTCCCAGGTTCGCCGAATGGGATCTTCAATCGTACCAATGGATGCCCCTTGTTGATGTTGTTGTCCCAGAAAAGCTTCAATGGTGGTGGATTTGCCCGCATAGGTCGGCCCAGTAATTAACACTAAACCGCTGGTGGCTGTCACTAGATTCTGGAATTGTTCTTGAACAGCGCGATCGCTGCATAAATCCTGAAATTCAGGAAAATGATCAACGGTTTCCACAATGCGAACAATTACCTTTTCCCCATAAAAGCTGGGCAAAGTACTAATAAAGAAAAAGACGGGATGACCGCTATAACTTTTGCGGAGTCTGGCCCTTTGGGGAATCTGGCTTTGGCTGATGTCCATTCCGGCCATGACTTTTAAACGCTGGATAACGGCAGGAACCACCTTTTTGGGCAAAGGTTCAATCAAAGGACGGAGATTTCCTCCCTGACGAATCCGCACCGTTAGCTTACTTTCCTGGGGATCGAGGTGAATTTCATTGGCCTTTTCCCGTAGCCCTAAAATCAGAATTTTATTGACGAGGGTAATGATAGGAGCTTCCTGAGCCGGGACGGGCTGATTGAGTTCTTCTTCTGGGGGATGATGATATAGCCCAGGGGGATTATCTTCCATAATTTCGGTAATATCCACGGTAGTCGCCTCTCTTGCGGGGGATTTAGTCCATTGGCTATAGTGACTTAGGTATTGTTCCAGTAGGGTTTGATAGTCCTCCAGGGTAATACCTCTTCTTTGGTACTTTAGCCCAAAACGGTGAAGACGTTGTAGTTCGTCCTGGGCGAGGAGGTTATCCGGATCTACCATGGCAATACTCAAATAGGATTGATCCGTTTCAATTTTTTTTAGAGGAAGGATTTGGTGCTGGCGACAGAGGGTGAGGGGCAGATAACTATCCAGTAAGGGGGCGATCGCCGCAATATCGATTTCTTCCTGTTGGGGATCAAAAAAATTGACACCATAGAGAATGGTGAGCTTAAAGCGTTGATGGGATTGGTATTGCTGTAATAATTCTGGCGGTAGGGTTTCTCCCGTGATCTCGGTAATCACCTCCGGCAGCGATCGCCCGGAACTCTCTATCAGAGCTAAAGCTTGCTGCATCTGGGATAGGGAAATATAGCCAGATTGAATTAGCTGTTTGCTAAAGGGAGACAAAAAACTCTGATAACGGCTATCACTGGAGAAGGTCATTGTTTTACCTACCGTAACATCAGAAAAGCTGACGGTTGTCACTACTTTTTATCAGAAAAATGGGTTTAAAACCCTGTCGTTCTACGACGGCTTTATAGGAGATAGAGTTAGTGCCATAATATCCCACAACAGGAAAGGTAAGCAACCTGTCTAAAAACCTAGTCGCCTAACGGCATAACCAGCAATTCTAAATTTAAGGCGAGGTAAGGGTTGTAGAAAACAAGGATAGATAATGGAATAAGGACAACAAAGCAGGAGGACGAAAAGATGCAAGGAATAATCAGTATGGGCGGTCTGATAGCTTAC
>JAYKJI010000080.1:0-3335 GCA_035285405.1 Snowella sp.
CCCTGATTGAGCAAATTTTTGATTATCCGAGTTTTCTGACAATCTCAGGCTTTATTGGCCCAATTCTTCATCGCTTGAGGATTGGGTTTTTAATGGTCTTTGAGCCTGTGGAAACTGTCATTATCACATTCTTGATTTTGCTAAAAGACTAATTTTCCTTGTAAATCAAGGCTTTCAGTTACTAGAAAGACAAGAGGGGGTTATGGGACTGAGAGCCGGAATGACTGAAATCTAGCCGGAATCCACGAAAATATATTGAGACTCTTTTGGGAATTGTCAATCAGCCAAAAGATAGATTTTTTATGATTTTGGGTATGCTGGAGAACGATATTATGCAACCTGATCATTGATTCATAGTATAGATGTTCAGGTCACCTTGCTCTGGCTTGAACAGTTACAAAAATGCCTACTTCATATCCGCGATCGCCTGTCGGGCCATAGAAGCAATGCCTTGATCGGTGGCTTTAGGTAATTGGTAATATTTACCGCCTGCTTTTTGGGCTAACTCCTTACCAAAACCAGTAGAAACAAATTTTTTCTCGGTATCAATGACCAACAATTGCATTCCCACATGACGGATTTTAGCGGCAATATCTAATAATTCGGCCTTAATATCAGGCTTTTCTCCTTCCGTTTGGGGTTCTCCTAAAGAGCGCGATAAAGGAATATTTCCCCGACCATCGGTAATGGCAATAATCACCACCTGACCAATATCTCCCGACATTTTGGCATTCATGCCCACATGAACCGCCTGGGTTAAACCGTGCGAGAGGGGTGATCCGCCGCCACAGGGTAAGGTTTCCAAACGCTTTTTGGCCATGGCAATGGAACGAGTAGGCGGTAATAAAACATCAGCCTTTTCACCTCGGAAGGGAATCAATGCCACCTGATCTCGGTTTTCGTAGGCTTCGGTTAACAATTGCATCACAGCCCCTTTGGCCGCCTGCATCCGATTAAGAGCCATGGATCCCGACGCATCCACCACGAAAACGATTAAAGCTCCGGCTTTACGGGCTAACCGTTTGGCTCGAATATCCCCCTGTTCCACAATCACATTGCGACCGGGATGACGTAGGCGACGATTTTTTTGATAGGGAGAAGCGGCTCTCAGAGTAGCATCCACTGCAATACGACGCACTTTGCCCTTGGGAATAATAGGTTTGAGATACCGTCCCCGATCCTCGGAGAAAATAATAGTCCGGCTGCCCGATTTTCCCTGCCGTTGGGCCATCTGGGCAAAATACAAGACACTGGGATCGAGACTGACTCCTTCCACATCAAAGATAAACTCTTCGGGAATGCCCGGTGGCTCCTGATCCGGCTCATCGGGATTCTCGTCTTCCTCCTCCTCTTGATCCTGTTCACTTTCATCTTGAGGGGCTTCTGGTGGGGGCGGTGGGGGTGGAGCCTGTTGTTCCGGTGGCGGTGGCATCTCATCCATTAAAATACTACGCGGTACGATAGTCAGTTCAACAGCTTGTCGTAAATCGTCGGCACTAATTACATTTCGTCCATCTAAAGCCGCGATCGCCTTGGCCACCCGCATCGCATAGAGTTCGCCCCGATGACCTTGTAGTCTGCCTCGAACGGCTTCTTCGACAATATAGGCAATTTGCTCATGGGTAATGGTAACTTCCCTGAGCCATTCCCGCGCCAAAATAATATTGGTTCTCAGATCATCTAAATCAGCATCATACTGTTGCAGAAAATCCTGGGGAGAGTGACTATAGGATAAAACCTGTTCCACCGCTTGTACCCGTTGGTCTAAACCTAAAACACCATCCGCAGAAAGGGCGATCGCAATTCGGTCTAATAAATGCCGACGCAAAGGGCCTTCCTCTGGGTTATAGGTCGCAATTAACAGGGGTTGACAAGGATGCTGAAAACTAATGCCTTCCCGTTCAATCTGATTACGTCCATCACTCAAGACACTCAGCAATTGATTGGCAATTTGTTCGTCAAGCAGATTAATTTCATCAATATATAAAACACCGCGATGGGCTTGGGCCAATAGTCCCGGCTGAAAGATGGCTGCCCCCTGTTTAATGGATTCCTCCACATCTACCGAACCAAGAAGACGATCTTCGGTGACACCCAAGGGAATCTGTACAAAGGGAGCCGGAATAACCTGGGTCGGCAGATCGTTTAATGAAAGAGTCGCATACTGTTCAATGGTCTGATCATCCCACTGTTCAGGATTACTGGGATCGCAGTTAAAACGGTTATTCTGAATAATTTCTATAGGGGGTAAAAGCGCGTGGATCGCTCTTGCCATCACAGATTTAGCGGTTCCTCTACGTCCAGCAATGACTAGTCCCCCCAAGCCTGGATCGATCGCCCCCAATAGTAAGGCCAATTTAATCGCATCCTGACCAACGATCGCCGTCAGGGGAAAATTAACTGGGGTGGTAGGAGTTAGCAAGGTGGGCATAGGGACAGAGCAATAAAGGAATGGTTTTGACCGTGATCCATCTTATCATTCCGTGTTTGCCAGAACTTAGCTAATGATTTGATAGTAGTAGTGATAACGGCTTTGTTGGCCAATGATTGTTATGCGATCGCACTTTTTTTATTGTATAATTTGTATTGTTGTCTCTAAAATATTGACCTATGCCTACTGTCACTGATTCTGAACTAAAGGAAATAAAAGATCTGATGACATCAGGATTTAAGGAAATTAATTCAGAGATAACAGGTATAAAAATTGGTATTGAGAGATTATCGGGACAAATCACGACCCTAGATGAGAGGGTGTCTGGACTGGATAAACGTCTAGATATTTTGGAAGGTCGGGTTAATGGTTTAACAGGTTGGTTGATTGGAATATTGTTTGCTTTAGTCGGGGGATTGTTGGGACTTTTGGGGAAAATTGCCTTTTTTCCATCGGCTTAAGGCTATAAACCAGCGATCGCTTTTTTACTTGTTGTATAATTTGTATTGTTGCTTCTCGAATACTGTCCTATGCCTACCGTCACTGATTCTGAATTAAGGGAAATAAAAGACCTGATCATTGAGATTAAGATCAATCAGGCACGAATGGATGAAAAGTTAGAGTCTATCAACGCAAATATGGTGGAACTTAGAAAACAATCTGAGAAGCAGGATACTCATCTCTGGGTTCTCATTTCAGGAATGTTTTTGGCTCTATTAGGATTTGTTATAAAATCATCTCTTAATCCTTAACAGCGATCGCTATCTGATGTTAACAACTTGAATCATTAAGGGATAACGTGGATCACCCTCATTCAAGTTAAGGAGATTTCCTATGAATAACCACAATGAAGAAACTTTAGAAGCAGAATTCTATCGCTATAATGATTTATTCATTTTTGCCA
>JAYKJI010000081.1:0-4467 GCA_035285405.1 Snowella sp.
ATCATAGAAATGCAGTCTGTCAGGCTATAGCCCTTATCAGGACGTTCATCAAATAGTTGAATTCCAGCTTGTCTGAGTTGAGGCGTATAAGAAATAATTTCCATGTTCGGCTCTTGACGGATTTGAAAGTAGGTCGCAAGAGCTTTTCGACGCATAATCGCACCTTTAGTTGCAAAATAATTGAGTGTTTCATCTACAATGCCATCGGTAGTTATTAGATAATCATCTGTATATTTCTGGGCATAATTTAAGGCAATAAAGTGCCAGTTATCCCTGGGATTAATCAAGGCAATCCAATAAAAAGTATCAGCAAAGATGAGTTTCATTGTTATTGTTTTGGTGTGCCATAAAGATAATGATCGTGTTGTTCGGCTCCATCGGTGGGTAGGGTTTCTAAGACTTCTGGGGGAATATCGGCGGTGAGTTCTTCGATAAATTGCCAAAAGGGTTGTTTCGGTTTGGTGGTTTGGGTTTGATGGAGGAAGTTGAGGAGTTGGTCAATGGTTTCATCGGAGGCGGTTTCGATTTCCTGTAGGAGTTGTTCTTTGGCTGTCATGGGTAGTTTGGGCTGGTGGGGATATTCCAGATTATAGAGATTTATCGGGCGATCGCCGTTATTCTTCATAAATTTCTCGACGATGGCCAATTCTGTTTACATAAATAATATATTTTTCTTTATCGAATTCGTAAATAACCCGATAATCACCTATTCTGAGCTTATAAAAACCAGACAAATTTCCTGTTAAAGACAGAGGCGAAATTTGGTCAAAATTATTTTTTAGCCATTCAATTTTTTTGAGGATTCGTATTCGTGTTGTCTGTGTTAATTGATCAAGATCGTTAACGGCTTCGGGTTCATACTTAACAGAATAAGCCATTAGATAGAAATTCCATAGCGTTGAGAAATGTCTTCTTCTGAAATTGTCGGTCTGCCTGCGATTCGTTGTTGTTGTATTGCTAATAAACTTTGCTGAAAGGAGTCTTTTACGGGTTGACCGCGATCGGGATCGTCACTGCTTAGGTCTAATTCATCATTATCAAGTTCGGGGGATTCGATAGTTTCTGAGCGTTTCGCTAAGAGGAAGTGGAGAACTTCTTGTAGAAGCGGCTCGGAGCTTTTTTCGATTTCCTGTAGGAGTTGTTCTTTGGCTGTCATGGGTGGTTTGGGATGGGGGGATATTCCAGATTATAGCGATCACGGTTCTTGATGTAGATAGCTGTTTTTGGGGTTTTGGGCATGAGTTACAAGTTTGGGGTTGGGAGAGTGGGGAGATTGTCAGGATATTTTGACAAGGGTTGGGCTTAACTTGGTAAAGTTGGGGATTTTTCCCAAGTTAAGGTTTTTTGCGGGAGGATTGAGGGGCTGGAAGTTAGGTGGGGTAGGGGGTTGGGGAATTTTGCGAACTTTTTCCTTAAGTTGGTAAACTTTGGTTGCGTTGAGGATAGAGGCATCGTATTCTCACAAATGTGGCTTTAGGGATTACTCTCATTTAGCCAATTAGACAATCTAAATAATTTGAAAACACACGAGGTGAATCTAAAATGTCTCAGCTAAACCTTACAGCAGTAGACTCTTCTATTCTCTTTTACGACTTATCTGTCCCTCAGGACATTATTGATGCAAGCTCGTACACCATGACTTTTGCCCACGCTCACGCTCGTACCGTAAACTCTGATGCCAGCAGTAATGATTATTTTACAGCAATGACTCAGGAATTAGAGAAGTTAGCGTGGAATGTTACAAGTGCAGGTCAGTTAAAATATCAACAAGAGGCCAATAAAATCAGTCCAGCAGGTATTGTATCATCGATTCTCAACCCGTACATGGGAGCCGATAAACAGCAACAACTTGCCGGCATATTAAATGCAATTCAGCAGCCAGACACAAGTGTCTCTAATTTCATGGACTTCTTTTGGAAAAAAGCCTCGGTCAGTGCTCAGAAAACCAATATGGCAATGGGGCCACTGACTGTGGTCAACAATTCAGCTAATATCACTTTAATTTACTACGGGTTTAATTATTCAGCGACTGACTGGCGGTCTCTCTTTGTCGAAGTTGACAGCGCAAGTCTTAATGTCACTGCATATAACCTAGAGATGAACTTGAATCTAGCCCTTTATAATTCTTTTAAAGATGATCTGATCAGTAAGCTTTCGGGCAAAGAGAAGGATCATATTCAAAATACACCGCTCGATCTCTAATATTCTTCAGGGTAAACGCATCTGATTTCTGCAGCCTTATATAGGAGGATTTTGATAAATCCATTTTTGGGAAGTTAACAGCTAGAATCCTTATCGAACAAGGCTTTTATGATTTAGATGCGTAGCCCCTGTAATATTCTTCATCTCTGTCAGCATTTACCGCCTGCACCATTTCGTTTATTCAAGTTTAATATTTAAGGAGAAAGAAAAGATGGTACAAACTGTTATTGCCGTCGATCAAGTTTTGACTATCGTACCCAAAATACCATTCCAACCTCTACTTCAAGATTACATTTTAGGAATGGTTTTTGCAAATGCTGCGGCTCGTGCTTCTCGAAATACTATTACCAATTCCAATAATGATGCTGCACAAGTTTTTAATAATCAATGGAACAATAAACTTGGACAAATTGGTTGGACTCTTACTTCTGCTGGATCCCAGCAAATAAAATACTCTGGCAGCAATCAGACTACTACCATTGCTGACAGTCTCGTACAGCAATCGGGATCCGATGTCGTCCTTCAAGCTATTAATACTCTCAAAAGTTTGACAGAATCTAACGATTCGAGTGCGATAGCACTAACGGAATTCTGGTGGGAATTTGCAGCCCAAGGCCAATTCATGCAAAGTTATATAGGACAATTAATGTGTAGTTCAGAAAGCGTGAATTTTGAAATGTTTTGCTTTTATGTCGATCTTAGCAAAATCCAAGTTCCGTCTTCTGGTTTTTTAAATATAAAATCTAGTTCTCTGGATTACTCGTCAATAAAAGCAATATTTTCCAATGTTCTCTCATCCAGTATTGATTTAACTACTTACAATCTGTCAGCAGAATTACAAATTGATCGCTTTGCAAATTCAAGAGAAGAGTTAAACCAGCGTATAGGGGCTAAGTTAACCGATCACTATAAAACTTTTCCTGCCAATCTATTACAGAATTAAAACAATGGCTAAATTAAATTTAACCACTAGTCCATCAGGCCTTTTGGCACTCAGCACAAATGCAACTCAATCTACGCTTGATGCCTATTTTTATACATTTACTAAAGCACAAGCTAATGCCCGCAATGCCAACAGAGATCCCTCATCACAACAATATTTCAATGCTATGGTCGAAAGCTTATCCACGCTCGGCTGGACAATCTTGTTCGAGGCAACATCATCTAATTCTTCTTCTGGATCGACTCCTACTACGCCACTTGCATCGTGCGCCTATGCTTTTGTAAATTTTTTGAATGATAACACGAGTTTTTTGAATGATAACACGAGCACGGCTCTTGTCGATACCGTGAATCTAGATATATGGCTTAAAAGTATATACACGGTTTTGCAAAATCTATCCCCAGAGCAGCAAGAGCAACTTGATATTTGGTGGAACGGAATTGAAATTTCGGGTGAGACAAGATATATGACAGTTTGCCAAGTTATTGAAATTTTAGGGCAACCTCTTGTACCTGTAGTTTACTATGCACTTACTAATAGCGGAGATTCTTGGCGCAGTTTAATCGCTCCAAGCACGAACTTCCATTTCGTTGCTTCCCCAATTTTATTAAGTCTAAACTGGATCGCCTACAATCAGTTAAAAACAGCACTAAAAAGCGAACTAGAAGCCGAACTCACTAATCATATAAATACTACAGCGTTAGAAATTGAAAAGGCATCCTCATAGATCGCGTAGGGTGTATCCCAATGCACCTTTCACCTTTTCAAAGCACTTAAATCTAAATTGCGATGCGTTACATTGCCCTAACATCTCCCGCATTATTCATTGCCCATACCGTCAGGAGTTGTTATCGTACCCAAATCAGATCGATAAAAACCTTCAACAATCAACCAATAGATACCAAAAAACAGGGCGATCTTGGGATTTTAAATCAAACCCCTACCGCATAGGATAATGACGAATATAATCACAGTGTAAAGCATAATCTCATTCATCTCGAATTAATGGTATATCCAGCCCTTTCAAATTAGCTGCTAAAATTGAAGAGGAAACCAACCCAACAGTGCGATCGCCAGTCTTGTAGGGTGCGTTTCTTAACGCGCCTTTTGTGTTTTATATGCGTTACGCTACCCTAACCCCTCCTACCGTTATTCATCGCCAATATCGTCAGGAATAATAGGAATTTCTATCATTCCCCAATCGGTCAGATAAAAGCCCTGATAAACCGATAAACCCTAGAAAACAGCAAATCCTGCGGTTTTAAACCTAACCCATACCGGCCTGGATTGTCATGGGTATCATCACAACATAAAGATTCAAT
>JAYKJI010000082.1:0-6399 GCA_035285405.1 Snowella sp.
TGTCGCTCTCAAGGACGTTCCGTCTTAGAATTTTTTCGCCAAGCTTTAGCTTTTGTTGAGGGGGATACCACTATTTCTCTTATTCCCCCTTGATTTCTTTGTCAATCCCTTTACCTGAATTCTTACCGAAATTTTATCTTAAGCCAAAATTCTGACGCTCTCGACTCATTCCCAGATTTGCCAAGCCTTTACATTGAAGAAGCCGCTCGTGAAGGAGTTAATCACGATATTGCTTTTTCTCAGATGTGTTTGGAGACGGGATATTTAGCATTTGGTGGGGATGTTGACCCAGCGCAAAATAATTTTTGTGGTTTGGGGACAACAGGTGGAGGAGGACGAGGAGCCTCTTTCCCCAATGCACAAACAGGTATCAAAGCTCATATTCAACACTTAAAAGCTTATGCCAGTACAGCACCCGCAATCCCTCCCATTGTTGATCCGCGTTTTTCCCTTGTCAGTCGTGGCATTGCACCTTTAGTCAGTAAGTTAAGCGGACGTTGGGCGACTGATTCTGAATACGGCATCAAAATTATGAATATTCAGCGTCAACTCTTAGCTACAACTTAACTGCTTATGAACTAAAAGAGAGGTTATCTTTTTCCCCTCTCAAGTAATTACAGATAAGCTTCTCTAATTGTTTGTAAATTTTCACTTTTTAAAAATAAGGAGGCAACTCAAATGGCTATCGTTCCCCAAGCATGGATGCCTAATTGTTCAATGAAACGGATTATTCTCCATTGGACAGCAGGCGGTCATAAAGCATCGAGTAATGACAAAGCACATTATCACATTTTAATTGAGGATGATGGTAAATTAGTTCGTGGCACTAACACCATCAAAGATAATGTTTCTACTGGAGACAATATTTATGCGGCTCACACTGCAAAATTTAATACAGGGTCCATTGGAGTATCAGTCTGTTGCATGGCAGATGCAAAAGAAAGCCCTTTTAATGCGGGCCGTTTTCCTATGACAAAAACTCAATGGGAAACAATGGCTCAGGTAGTAGCCGAATTATGCGATTTTTATGATATTGATGTAACCGCTAAAACTGTTTTAGGTCATGGAGAAGTTGAGCGAGAATTTCCCAGTAAACCTCAAAGCGGTAAGTGGGATCCGATGGTATTACCTTGGGATACTTCTTTGAGTAAAAAACAGGTAGGTGATCAATTTAGAGCTTTAGTTAAAGATAGGTTAACTGGAAATTCTGGATTATTTGAAACTCCTGCTAGTATCACAGCAATTATAAACGGAAAAACATTTCGTGAAGCACAGATTTTCAACGAAAAAAGTATTGTAAAAATTCGTCCTTTATTAGATAGTTTCGATTGGAAAATTACAAATGCTAACGAGCAAAAAGTCCTAAGTTTGCAAACTGATTTAGAAGAACAGGTTTTGCCCCTTGATTTTTTGTTGCTAGATCATGGCAATCAAGTCGTTGACATTTCTAGTGGTACATTTGTGGCAGACATTGTTAATAAAGTCGAACAATTTGGCTTTATTAAAGTGTCAGATTTAGCATCGGTATTAAATCTTTCTGTTAGCTGGGATGGCACGAGTCGAACAGTAACAGTAAGTTAATTTTTTCTTTTTTCCAGTAATGATTCAAGGAGTTTAATCGTGCAAAGCTACACTGTTCAATCGGGCGATACCCTGCGAGGAATTGCGCTCAAGTTTTATGGAGACGCATCTAAGTTTGTTGTTATTCAAGAAGCAAATGACATTACTAATCCTAGTTTAATTTCAGTCGGTCAAGTTCTCGAAATTCCTGATATTGATGGCAGTGATGCTAATAATCCTTTGGCAGATTTCCATCGTGCTTTTAACAATGGTGTTCGCTGGCGACTAACAACCGATGGGGTTGAAATTGAAAGTAGTGGCATTGAAAGAACCAGTGGCTCTCCTACAACAGTTACTAAAATTTGGACAAATTTTAACAGTGATATTAATCAATGGTCACAAGCTTTTAATGTTCCGGCAGTGATTATTATTGCCACTATTGCGACTGAATCCAGTGGAAAAGTAGATGCGATTCGTAAAGAGCCATGCTATTTATCTGATTCAACGACTCCGAGTTGTATCAGCGTTGGACTCATGCAAACTTTAATTTCTACTGCACGCGATACGTTGAATGACAGAACAATAGATCGAGACGATTTGAAAACGTCTAATATTTCGCTCAAAGCAGGAACTTCTTACATTGCAGACCAACGCTCAAAAACGTTATTAGACCCTCCTAAAGTTGCTTGCGCTTACAATGCCGGCGGTGTTTATGAAAATCGAAATGCTGGTAATCGGTGGCGAATGCGTCAATTTCCTATCAGAACGTCTAAGCACTGTGATCGCTTTGTTCAATTTTTTAATGATGCGGTCTTTGTCTTGAAAAGCACTCCCCTACCAGTCAGTGTTGGCTATAAAGACTTTTATGATCTCTAAATTTTTTGTAAGAAAATTAGGTTCATTCCCAATTAAATTTCATGCAAGATCAAGGCTAATCTTAACACTTTAGGTTATAACCATGTTAACTCTCCGAATTACTCAAGATACTTTTGCTAAATTATCCACTAAACAAGCAAGAGATTTACCCGACAGTCAAAAATTCTTTGTTGATGTTGAGGGTCAAGGCAAAGATTTAAACATTAAATCCTATCTAAAACAAGACAATCATATACTTGTACAACTCCAAGAGCCATTAGGACATTTAGGCAAATCTATTTTTTTATTTGCGGATCATATTCAAGTTGAAGAAATTCGAGGCGTTTGGATTACTAATATTGACAGCAAAATTCTTCACTCTAAAAATGATATTAACGAAGGTTTAACAAAACTAAAAGAATCTGGGTTTAATACGCTTTATCCCGTAGTTTGGAATCGTGGCTTTGCTTTTTTCCAATCTAACATTGCTGATAATACGGTCAATTCTGATACTGATAAGTTAAGCTCTGCTAATCTTCAAAAAGAATTGGCAGGACGAGATGTACTTGCAGAAATTATTGAGATTAATCAAACTTTAGGAAAACCTTTTCGGATTATTCCTTGGCTCGAATATGGACTAATGGTTTCTCCAGATTCCCCCTTAATCAATACTAATCCCGATTGGTTTATGGTGGCAAATAACGGTGATAAAATTGCGAATGGTAGTTTTTGGCTCAATCCTGCCCATCCAGAAGTCAAGAATTTTTTCTCTGTTTTAACTAGTGAGCTTGTGCAAAATTATGATATTGATGGTATTCAACTGGATGATCATTTTGGAATGCCTAATTTAGTCCAAGATGATTCACTGGTAAGCATGGGGTTTGATGATTTTACGTTAGACCTATTCAAACAAGACAATCCAGGAGCCGCTAATCCGAAGAGTAGTCCACGCTCAGAAAAATTTAAAAATTGGCGTAAAGAAAAAGTAACAGCTTTGCTGCGCTTAATTTTTAATACTGTTAAAGCTATCAAAAAAGATTGTATTATTTCCATTTCCCCTAATCCTCTTGCTTTTTCTATTGATAATTTTCTGGCTGATTGGCAAGCGTGGGAACAAGAAGGTATTGCGGAAGAGATTGTGCTTCAGGTTTATCGTCCTAGTCTTTCTGCCTTCAACGGTGAGATCATTAAAACAGAAGTAGAAATAGCCCGCCAGCACATTCCAACGGTTATTGGTATTTTGTCGGGTTTAAATGGAGAAAGAGTTGGACTTGATCTAATTCATCGTCAAACCCAAGCTACCCGCGATCGCGATTTTGCAGGTTATTCCTATTTTTTCTATGGCAGTTTATTTGACTTAGGGGCTGATGGAGATACCCCTGAAACCCGACAAACAGAATTTGCTAAATTACTATCCAGCGATCGCTTTGTTTGAACCAATCAACCTTATTTTTACGGAAAAATTATCATGGCTAATAAGACACTGACCGCGCTCGTTAACACAGTTATTAAGAAATCTCCTCAAGCTAGTAGTAGTCTCCCTGATTCTGAAAAATTTGCCTTAGCTCAGGGAGAAACTCTTGATATTATTCATTATCGTTCTGCTAGTAATATTCATTGGGAAATTGAACTGGCCACACCTCGTAATGACAAAACAACTTGGTTTGCTTTTATTCCTCACATTGATATTTCCTCCGATTCCAGCTTTAAAACAAAGCTAAAAGATACCGCCGAAAATGAGTGGGAATTCTTTGAAAAAGGGACTAAAAAGGAGCGACAAAATGGCTTTTGGCAACGTATTGTTCAATACTGGAAAGAGGCTCTAAATATGAATAATATTGATACACCTACTGAGGTTGGTAATGTCCCTTGGTCAGCCGCGTTTATTTCTTGGGTGATGAAACAATCAGGAGCAGGCAATCAGTTTCAATACAATGCTAGTCATTCAGTTTATATTCGAGGGGCAATCAAAAAGCGTAAAGACCAAGTTAAAGATGCGGCTTTTATTGCTTTTAAAATTGATGAGGTGACTCCTGAAGTAGGTGATCTGGTTTGCGCTCCTCGTGGTAATCAGACAGTTACCTATGATACTACGGAGAATTATATTTCTCACTGTGATTTAGTTGTTGCTAAACGATTAAATGAAATTGATATTATCGGTGGCAATGTCAGTGATTCTGTAACTAAAAAGACGCTCAAACTAGATGCCAATGGTAAAGTCAAAGACACAACTCGTCCCTGGTTTGTTGTTATCAAAAACTTATTTTAGGAGAAAATCGCAATGGCAACACTTCAAGATATTATTACAAACAATACAATCTTAACTCGTTCCCAGCTTCGATCAGATAAAGGACTAGTTACAGAAATTCAAATTAAACTGCGTAATCTAGGATTATATCCTGGTGGTCAATGGATTGATGGTGACATTGGACGTGATGGGGTAGATACTTTTACCTGGAAAGGTTTAGAGAAATTTTGTCAGGCTGTAGGATTAGTAAGCGTTCCAACAACCGAGATCGCCATCAATCAAAACATTGCTCAACAACTTTTACAAGTCAAACAATTAGACTTTATTTTTGACCAAGCAAAGGATACAAACTCTATTTTAAATAGGCTCACAGCAATCCAAGATAATTCTACCGTGGCGGCTAATATTGGCGTTACTGAGGCTTTTGTTGCTCGTACAACGAGGAATTCTCCTTTTGCGTCCGAATTTGGGAACTACCCCCAACATTTAGCCCAAAGACCTGATGGGGTTAACGTTGTTTCCTACGGTAATAATATTACATTGGTTGGATCGGGAAAAACTATCAATTTTACAGATTATCCAAATCTAGGTCGTTTACCATCCATTGATAATACAGGACTCAATTTTTTGCCAAGTAGCATTTCCCATGCTTGTCTATGTGTTGCCAGTTTTGGTGATGGAAATAGCCCAATTAAAACTCATTGGTTAGGCAAAGATGCTTTAAATCCTGAGCAATTATTAAGTACAACTAAATTTATTGGTGTTCTTAATACGGTTAGTCAAATTAATTCAAAATTTCCCACCGTTGATATTGATAATTGTGTTATTGAATCTCCACGCTTCAAGTTTTTCGATCTACTTGTAGATATGGTTTCTTACCGTAAAGATGCAAATGGAGCGGTGGGACGCTCTAATCAAATTGGAGTTTTGTTCAAACGATTTAGTAAACGTCAAGATTTAGAAGCCTGGCTAAAGGCTCAGACGGGTAATAATGCTATTAAATTTACAGGCGGCTATGGTGTTATTAATCCTCTCATTGCAAACCCAATTGTTAAAGATTTAGTTAGTGCTTCTACTATCTTAAATTCTAGCCTAGTGGGAACTACAGGCAACAATGATGTATCCACATATGATTTAGTTCGCCTTATTTCTATGCTAGGTTGGCATTTACATTTAACGTCAGCAACCCGATTTTTAGGTAGTCAATGGGCCAGTTTAGAGTGTGTTATCAGGGCAATGGCAACTGATCCAGCCCGCTATGTTGATGTTGCCTTAGAAACTTTAGGTTTAATTAATGTAATTAGTGAACCAATCGTTATTTCTAAAGTTGGCTTTGGCCCAAGCTCCTTTACCTATGTTGCGCTAGTCAAATTAGTTGATCGCCGTTTCACCCCTGGAAAATTACGCACTTTTGCTCTTGCATTACGTTGTCCTAGTGGTTCAAACGAAACACGAGATACTCAAATTGCGGCGGCGGTTACTGAAATTATTCGACGTATTTTTGCGGAAGAGTTAGCTTAAATCAACATCTTTCTGATTTAAAAAGACATTCATTCTGTCTTTTGATTCCTCTGCATTCCTCATAACTCAAAATTAATTTGACAGGTTTAAAAACTGGACAGTGGGAAGTTCTTGGACACCGAACAAGGATGGTAGCTATGCCGCAAAAGTAGCGACATCAGGGCTTGACGAAGGGTCAAGTTTGGTAGCCAGGAATTTAGGCAAAAGCAGGCTGG
>JAYKJI010000083.1:0-19536 GCA_035285405.1 Snowella sp.
GACGATAGATTAAACAAAATTCGTATTTTGACTTCTCATCATAAGTATAAGTTATCTCTGCTTTTTCAGTTTATACTTCCCTAACCCACATTTCTTTCGTTTTTTGACTTTTTCAGCAAGCCCTAAGTATTTTTATCTATTCTCTTTTGCGTGAATGATAAGTTATTTTTACAAGAAACTTCGGCGAGTTGAGATACATCAAATAGCTTTGTATTGGTTGTCTATACAGAACCCAAGAAAAATACTATTCGCATTATCTCTTTACGAAAAGCACTTTCTCAGGAGCGTAAACGCTATGAACAATATTTCAAAAACCGATTGGGCTAGAATTGATGCGATGAGTGATGAGGATATTGATACCTCGGATATTCCACCGCTAACAGAAGAATTCTTTGCCAAGGCCCAATTACGAATGCCTGAACCTGAAGTAACTGTTACTCTGCCGATTGATGTAGAAACTTTTGCCTGGTTCCAAACCCAAGGGGAAAATGCAGCCCAACAAATGGCGATCGCCTTAAAAATTTATGCTGAAGCTCACAAAGCCTAATCGTGTAATCGTATTTTTGCCGTCTCAATTCTCATCAAAAAGCGATCGCCAATTATCTCAGGGTAATGTTAAAGATCACAATTATTCCTGTTGATTCGGATTAAGAAACCCAACGAAACAACACGAGCGGCAATCACCCTAGACCCTGTTCGTTTTTACCGTTCATTCTCTCTGAGTATTTTTCTAAACCGCGATCGCTCCAGCATTATGTCTAGATCACTTGAATTTGTTCGAGATGATTAATGAATACATCAGCCTGCCCAAGAAAGGGAGGAAAAACATTGCTCCAGGAAATCGCGATCGCCGCTGCTGCTCCTGCGGCCTTAGCCATTGTGATATCTCCCTGAGAATCGCCAACCATCAAAGCGACATTAGCTGTCACCCCTAATAAATCGCAGGCTTGATAGAAAAAGCGGGGGTCGGGTTTACCAAAGCCCTGATCAGCCCCTAAACGCACAGCAATCTGGTCAGCTAACTGGTGATCACGAACAAAACGTTCAATACTGGCAGTCCGTGCCGCCGAAAGAATAGCTAATTTTAAGCCCGCAGCCGAGAGAGATTTAATGACCGACCCACTACCCGCAAAGATGGGAGAAGTCTGGGCATCAGGTTGACAATAACGATCAGCTTCCTCAAAGCAGGCACGCGCGATCGCCAAAGAGGCAAACCAAGGTCGGCCTGTTTCGGCAATATAGGCGGCGGCTGCAATTTCATTTTCAGAACGACTCCCCACAGCCATTAAACCCGTAGGATCCAGTTGTTGATTGCGAAGACCAAATGCTTCCAGGAGCGGTTCGCCAATGCCTGGAATTTGAGCATCAATCAGTCTAGTGCGCCTCAGTGTTAGTTCTCGTAGATAGGCGTGAGAATCCTCTAGAGTGCCGTCCTTATCAAAAATAATCGCTTCAATGCCCTCAAAACGGCGATCGCCGCAACGAATCGTGACCAAAATTAAGCCCCCCTTACTTGTTGCACAAAGTTAGCCAAAATCTGTAGGCCCTTCTCTGCGGACTTCTCTGGGTGAAATTGCACAGCCATTAAATTCTCTTTAGCGATCGCGGCGGTGACAGTTTGTTGCCCATGGGTAACGGTAGCCGCCTGCACACTGGGATCAATCGGTTCTACAAAATAGGAATGCACAAAATAAACGTAGGGATCCGTTCCTAGACCTTGCCAAAGAAAATGATCCGCTTGGGTTAAGGCCAAATTATTCCAGCCCATGTGGGGAATGGTGAGGCCTGGTTCAGACTGAAAACGTTTAACTTGACCGGGAATAATACCTAACCCTGGTTCCGTTCCCTCTTCAGAGGCATCAAATAACACTTGCAATCCTAGACAAATGCCTAAAAAGGGTTTTCCTGAGGCAATCGCTTCCTTAATCGGCCCGACCAAATGGCGATCACGTAACTGCCGTACAGCCGGATCAAAGGAACCAACCCCTGGCAAAACAATCCCATCAGCCGCTTCCAGTTCTTGGGGAGAATGGGTAATTTGGGGATTGCCGCCCGCTTTTTCTAGCCCTTTGCAAGCAGAGTGCAGGTTCCCCATGTCGTAGTCAATGACCGCAATAAAGCCCATAGCAGACCGTCAGAAAAAACTCTTTTATTGTAGAGGATCGGGCCGCTAAGGATCGGTAAGATTTACTTCGATCCCCAGAGGCTAATCATGCGGGGCAGACATAGACAAACGACAGCGTTAAATACCAACATCATTACAAGGGTTAATTCTGTAGTTTCCATGATTTTATCCTTCTTAATATCTCCAACCTTTATTATTAGAGTATTTTCAGAAAATAGAAACCCCTGATTGGTTGGTTTTTCTTTTAGGAATGATAAGTTTTTCTTAAAGATGGTTTACGACAAGCTACCCTGGGTTTGGAACTGACTCTGGGAGAGAGACAAAATCGGTTCGTTGACAAAGAATGTCTTCGCCATTTTCACGCCAATATCGTTCACCTGCCCTTGAATTTGGTCAAGAAATTCGTGCAATCCTGTCTCAATAATATCTTCAATGGTAATGTAGCTAAATTCGCCACAAAGCTTGCCCAGGGAACGTTCTGCTAGATTATGCCAGGTTCCTAAAGAGGTTCCCGTAATACTATGCAGTGATCGCTGTAGTTCGCATAGACAAAAGTGAATAGAGCGAGGAAACTCCCGATTTAAGATTAAAAATTCCGCTACATTACTGGGGGTAATTCGTCGTTGACTTTTGCGATACATTTCATAGGCACTTGCCGATTTAAGCAGGGCGATCCATTCAATTTGATCCAAAGGGGTTCCCACCCATTCCACCGACGGCAGTAAATAATAATATTTAACATCCAAAATACGGGCAGTTTTATCGGCCCTTTCTTGCAAACGTCCCATTTGTCCAAAATGCCACCCCTCATTATGGGTCATTGTCGCATCCATAACACCGGCAAAGCGATGACTTGATAACTTCACCTGAGCAAAAAACTTAGGAATATTTTGAGGTGGATTTTCCGAGGCTTCCTTAACCATTAAATAAAAAAGATTAACCTCTTCCCACATTTCCGAAGAAATAATTTCCCGAATCGAGCGAGCGTTTTCTCTGGCCATGTAGAGACAGGACAGGACAGAATTGGAATAGTTCTGATCAAAAGTTAAAAACTGGATGACATTACTTGCCGTTGTCTCACCATAACGCTGTTGAAAAAAGCTGAGATCCCCTGTGGTGACTACCAAAGGCTCCCATTGCTGCGTCATACTACTGGGAAGATCTAACATTAAATTGAGATTAACATCGACAAAACGAGCAATATTTTCTGCCCGTTCAATATAGCGATTTAACCAATAAACTGAATCGGCAACACGACTGAGCATAGGAGTTTGTTGTTTAGATGAAAGAGAAATTTATTAAAGAGTCATTTAAGCTTAGTTTCCTCGGATCAACTTAAAACCCAGGTATCTTTACTGCCGCCTCCCTGGGATGAATTAACCACCAATGAACCTTTGCGTAAAGCCACACGGGTTAATCCCCCTGGATGCACATAAATTTCATCGCCTCGATTAAGAACGTAGGGACGTAGATCCACATGACGACCTTCGATCGCACCATCTACTAAAGTGGGAACACGGGATAAACTTAACACCGGCTGGGCAATATAGTTGCGAGGATTGCTGCGAATTTTATCGGCAAATTGCGATCGCTCTTCCTGGGTAGAGGAAGGCCCCATCAACATTCCGTATCCTCCCGCTTCATTAGCGGCTTTCACCACCAATTCGGAAAGATGCTCTAGCACATATTGACGATCCTGCTCTCGCCAACAAAGATAGGTCGGCACATTAGCCAGTAACGGTTCTTCGTCTAAATAGTAATGAATCATCTCCGGTACATAGGCATAAATAACCTTATCATCAGCAACTCCCGTACCAGGTGCGTTAGCGAGGGCCACTTTCCCCTGTCGATAGACCTCCATCAAACCAGGCACGCCGAGAAAGGAATCAGGCCGAAACACCTGGGGATCGAGAAAATCATCATCTAGGCGACGATAAACCACATCCACTCGTTGCAGTCCCTTGGTAGTTCGCATTTTTAAATAACCATCCTCCACCACCAGATCGCGACCTTCCACTAATTCCACACCCATTTGTTGGGCTAAAAAGGAATGCTCAAAATAGGCCGAGTTATAAATGCCTGGCGTTAAAACCACTACGGTGGGATTGGGTAATTGGGGAGGAGCCAGATTCAGTAAGGTTTCCAGTAAGTGACTGGGATAATCATCAACGGGCTGAATGGCCATGGTCTGAAAGATTTCAGGGAAGGTGCTTTTCATCACCCGCCGATTTTCCAGAACGTAGGAAATACCAGAGGGAACCCGCAAATTATCTTCTAGGACAAACCAGCGGCCATCTTTATCTCTAACGAGATCGGTTCCCGTGATATGACACCAAACCCCTGCTGGTGGCTGAATTCCCATACAAGGTTTGAGAAAACCACTGGCAGAATGAATAATATCGATGGGAATTTTACCATCTTGAATAATTTGTTGTTGGCCGTAAATATCGTTAAGAAAATGATTTAAGGCCCTAATCCGTTGCTTAAGTGCCCTTTCTAGCCACTGCCACTCGCTGGCATCGATAATGCGGGGGATAATATCAAAAGGAAATATCCGTTCCACCCCTTGCTGATCACTGTAAACCCGAAAGGTGACACCAAGGTTAAAGAGAGCTAACTGAGCCGTTTCATGGTGTTGCTGTAGTTCCCGTTCTGGTAGTTGCTGCATCCATTCAATCAGGGAAGCGGCATGGGGCCGAGGCTGTCCTGAGGCCAGAAAAAGTTCATCATAAAATGATTCGGGGTTGTAGTGATCCAGGGGCATGGTTGACTATCCTCAAATCTAAGCTAGGGGGGTTTTGGATATTGTTATCACGATCAAGGCAATTGACGCGATCGTTTGTAGCTGAGGCAACAATTTAAGGCAATCTTAATATAGATCTGCTGATCTGCGATTAGGTTTGTTGACTTTTCGATTAGCTCTTGATGTTTTTCTTCTTTCGTTGACAAATCCCATCGGCGATCGCTTTTTTCCTAGTTGAGCAAGGAGAGGCGATCGCTGTTTCTCTGTCCCTTTCTCTGTGGTGTTTAACAGATCACTTTCTACTCATCAGTATTTGTAACAAAATTTAATGTTTGCCCCTAACCATTGTATTTACTAGCTTTATAGTAATTGGACGTTAGAACAGGGCTTGCTTTTTTTGTATTTATTGGTAAACTATCCAAAGTCTGCCCGCTAAGAATCCTATTTCATTTCAATATTACTGGAATAACTTCTGTTGTTAGAGGTTCTATTTCTCTTGACTCTGAAGTTTTTCAATCATTCTCCATTCAAGATAATTACTTAATCTGTGATTGCCATGACACTCAACTCTGCCTTAAGCCTTGCCTATAACCAACTCACTGCTTTTGCAGGTTTGGATGAGTTCTGGGGTCGTTTTGATACGGCTTTTGGAACAAACGATGATCGCACAATAGCTTTAATCTTTAAGTCGCAGTGGTTGGCGGGAGATTTTAGTCTGTTTCCCACCATTGAGGTGGTGAGTGATGAGGTGTTGGGGACGGCCAATGGGGCCTATGGCAGCAATAATACAATTTATGTGTCGGAGCAGTTCTTGAATACGGCAAGTGAGTCGTCTTTGGTGGCTTTGCTGTTGGAGGAGTATGGGCATTTTGTGGATGCGAAGGTTAATTCGGTGGATAGTGCGGGGGATGAGGGGGCAATTTTTACAGCGTTGGTACAAGGAGAAGATATCGGTGTTTCACAGTTACAGGCGTTGAAGATTGAGGATGATCACGGGATAATTACGGTTAATGGGGAAGTGATTGAGGTAGAAAAGCAAGATTTTACAGGAACGGCAGGAGATGACAATATTACGGGAACTACTGGGAATGATAAAATTTACGGGTTAGCAGGCAATGATACCCTTAATGCTGATGATGGACGAGATCGTCTTGAAGGTGGAGCTGGAGATGATGTTTTGTCTGGAGGTGCTGGGGATGAGAGCGGGTGGAATGGTGCTTTTGATGCTGGAATCTATGGTGATGATGGCAATGACATCTTAAATGGTGAAGCTGGTAAGGACGCACTTTATGGTAATGATGGCAATGACATCTTAAATGGGGGTTCTGAAGATGATTACATTGATGGTGGTGCCGGTAGCGATACTATTGACGGCGGTTCAGGAAATGATACCCTCAAATTAGATTACTCTGCTCAAATCACTCCTATTACCATCACCTATACCGACACTCAGGTAGTTGCATCTGGGGGAGGAGATACCTTCAAAGCAATTGAAGGAGTTAATCTGCTCAGTGGTAGTGGTGCTGACAATCTTAACTTTATTGCCACCAGTTTGAGGAGTAACATTCAAGGTGGAGGTGGTGATGATTTTATTGCTCTCGGAAGTGGTGATGATCTTCTCTACGGACAAGACGGTAATGATACCCTGAATGCTGGTAATGGACGAGATCGTCTTGAAGGTGGAGCTGGAGATGATGTTTTGTCTGGAGGTGCTGGTAATGATGGCAAGTGGAATGGTGCTTTTGATGCTGGAATCTATGGTGGTAACGGTAATGATATTTTACAAGGAACAGATGGGGGGGCTGGTGAATATGACTATCTCAATGGTGGTTCAGGAGCAGACCGTTTTGTCTTAGGCACTTCCACTTGGATCGGTTACGACGACGGAAGTAGTACTGGCGATGGTGGGTCTGACTATGCCGATATTAGTGACTTCAATATTGGAGGAGGAGATATCATTCAACTCAAAGGGACAAGTACCGATTATCTTCTTGCCGTTTCAGGAGCCGACACCCAAATTCTGCTCAATAAACCTGGCAGCGAACCCGACGAAATTATTGGTATTGTTCGCAATAATACAGCCTTAAGCCTCACAGCCTCCTACTTTGCCTACATTCCCGATACCATCGTTACCG
This sequence comes from Snowella sp., assembly GCA_035285405.1. Taxonomy (GTDB): domain Bacteria; phylum Cyanobacteriota; class Cyanobacteriia; order Cyanobacteriales; family Microcystaceae; genus Woronichinia. The sequence goes on from JAYKJI010000083.1 coordinate 7,004, forward strand.
TTAGTGCCACCGATGCCAACACTGCCGAAACCGCGACTGGAACCACCACCAATCCTGGTGTTTTTACCCTCACCCGTACTGGTTATATCGCCAACAGCCTAACCGTTAACTACAGCCTCTCAGGAACTGCCACCAATGGCATTGACTATACTAATCTAGTTGGAACCGCCACCTTTACCGCCGGACAAAGCACCACCACCGTCACCCTTTCCCCCCTCGACGACAACATCAGCGAAGGTAACGAAACCGCTATCCTCAATCTAATAGCTGGCAATAACTACTTACTGGGAACGACTACCAGTGCCACCGTTACCATTGCTGACAACGAACCTATACCAACTCTTGCCATTAACGACATTAGCGTAGTTGAAGGAAAAGATCTCAATGCCGTCCTGCTTGTTAGCCTGAGCAATCCCAGCAGCCAAAACATCACCGTCAACTACACCACTACCGCCCTTACCGCCACTGCCGACAGCGACTATACCAGCAGTACAGGAACACTAACCATCGCCCCCAATAACTCCTTTGCCACACTTGGCATTCCCATCCTCAACGACAACACCAACGAAAGCAACGAATTCTTTTCCGTCACCCTCTCCAACCCCGTCAACGCTACCCTGAACCCCAATGCCAGCTTTGGGGAAGTGATGATTAGCGATACTTGGTACAGTGCCTTAAGTCGTACCTTACCAGAAGGAGTCGAAAACCTTTTCCTCATGGGAACGGCGACCAATGGGACAGGCAATAGCGGCAATAACGTCCTCACCGGCAATAGTGCCAACAATACCCTCAACGGTGGCGGTGGTAACGATACCCTCAATGGCAGTACAGGAGTCGATACCTTAATCGGTGGTCTAGGGAATGATATTTTTCAAATCGATAGTACTACCGACGTTATTACTGAAAATACCGGCGAAGGAACTGACACCATTCAGTCCTCTGTAACTTTCTCCCTAGCGACTGTCCCTAACATTGAAAACCTGACCTTAACAGGTTCCAGTGTCATTAACGGGACAGGTAATGCTGTCAACAATTCTTTAACAGGTAACGCAGCCAATAACACCCTAGATGGTGGTGATGGTAACGATTCTCTCAATGGCGGTGCAGGAGTCGATACTCTCATTGGTGGGACAGGTGATGACACTTACATCGTAGATTCAACGACCGATGTGATTACGGAAAATGTTAATGAGGGAACAGACACGGTTCAATCCTCTGTCACCTTTAGCCTTGCCGCTTTGGCCAATGTAGAAAACCTACTCTTAACAGGCTCTAATGCCATTGATGGAACGGGAAATGCCAACGGTAACGTTCTTACAGGTAATACCGCTAATAACGTCCTTGATGGTAGTACGGGAATCGACACGCTTATTGGTGGGACAGGAGATGATACTTACATCGTAGATACAACGACCGATATCATTACTGAAAATGCCAATGAAGGAACTGATACCATTCAATCTTCTATCACCTTTAGCCTCGCTTCCCTTGTTAATGTGGAGAACCTAACCTTAACTGGCTCTAATGCTATTAATGGTACAGGTAATGCTAGTAATAACATCCTAATAGGTAATATAGCAAATAACAGTTTAGATAGTGGTGGTGGTAATGATCTCCTCAATGGAGGTGCTGGTACCGATATCCTTGTTGGTGGTACAGGCGATGACACCTACATCGTAGATACCAATACCGACGTGATTACGGAAAATGCTAATGAAGGAACCGATACCATTCAATCCTCTGTCACCTTCTCTCTAGCTACTTTCCCCAACATCGAAAACCTCACCTTAACGGGTTCCAGTGCCATTAATGGAACCGGCAACGCTAGTAACAACATCCTTACGGGTAACATCGCCAATAACCTCTTAGATGGTGGCACAGGAGTTGATACTCTGATTGGAGGTGCAGGAGATGATACTTATGTCGTGGATAATGCCGCCGATATCATCACCGAAAATGCCAATGAAGGAACCGATACGATTCAATCCTCCGTCACTTTTAGCCTCGCGTCCCTACCCAATATTGAAAATTTAACCCTCATCGGTTCTAGTGCTATTAACGGTACAGGAAATGCCAGCAATAACATTATCCTAGGTAATACAGCAAATAATATTCTGGATGGCACAACGGGAATTGATACGCTGGCTGGAGGTACAGGAGATGATACCTACATCGTAGATACCACCACTGATACTATTACGGAAAATGTAGGTGAAGGAATCGACACCATTCAATCCTCTGTCACTTTTAGCCTTGCCTCTCTAGCCAATCTGGAGAATATAACTCTAACCGGCTCTAATTCCATTAATGGTACAGGCAATGCAAGTAGTAATATCCTGACAGGTAATTCAGCTAATAACATCCTAGACGGTGGTACGGGAGTTGATGTCTTCATTGGTGGAGCCGGCGATGATACCTATCTCGTGGACAATAGTACCGAAACCATTACTGAAAACACGGGTGAAGGAACGGATAACGTTCAGTCTTCTGCTACCTTTAGCCTTGCTGCTTTTGCCAATGTGGAAAACCTGACCTTAACTGGCTCTAATGCCATCAATGGTACAGGTAACGGAGGAAATAATATCCTGACTGGTAATGCAGGCAACAATATCCTAGACGGCGGTGTGGGAGTCGATACCCTGATTGGCGGTACGGGAAATGATACTTATATCGTAGATAGCACTACCGATATCATCACCGAAAATACAGGAGCAGGAACCGATACCATCCAATCTTCTGTGACTTTTACCATTGCCTCTTTAGCTAATCTGGAGAATCTAACTTTAACAGGTTCCACCGCTATTAATGGTACAGGCAACGCCAATAATAATATCCTAATCGGTAATAGTGTCAACAATACCCTCAATGGTGGCGCAGGGATTGATACCCTAATCGGGGGTCTTGGTAATGATATTTATCAAGTCGATAGCACCACTGATGTCATTACTGAAAATGCCAGCGAAGGAACCGATACCATTCAATCCTCTGTAACTTTCTCCCTCGCAGCTTTCCCCAATATTGAAAATCTGACCTTAACGGGTTCCAGTGCCATTAATGGGACAGGGAATACTGCCAACAATACCTTAACAGGGAATACTGCCAACAATATCCTAGATGGCGGCGATGGTAACGATACCCTTAATGGTGGGGCTGGTAACGATACTCTCATTGGCGGTAATGGCAACGATTATGCTTACTATTACAGTTCCACTGCCAGCGTTATAGTCAATCTGGCAACGGGAACCGCCAGCGATGGTCTAGGCGGAACCGATACCCTTTCCTTGATTGAAAATGTCCAAGGCTCCAATACCGCCGGGGACAATCTGACAGGCGATGCCAATAATAATGTCCTCTATGGCTATGGCGGTAATGATACTCTCAACAGTGGGGATGGTAACGATACCTTAATTGGTGGGACAGGCAATGATCTTTTAACGGGTGGCAATGGAAACGATACTGTCTACTATTACACTGTCACAGGAGCCGTAACAGTTAACCTAGCCACAGGAATCGCTAATGATGGCGAAGGGGGAACAGATACTCTTTCCCAAATTGAGAATGTCACAGGCTCCAATACCGCAGGGGACAACCTCACAGGCAATACGGGGGTTAATGTTCTGTATGGTTATGGTGGTGCAGATATCCTGACAGGAGGATTGGGCAACGATCTGCTCTATGTCGGCAGTGATACGGTTACTGATACCGTTAACTATGCCAGTGGCGATGGTGTTGATACCGTTTACAACTTTGTGCGTGGAGTTGGGGGAGATATTCTCAAATTTACCAGCATAACTGCGATTGATGTCCAGGTTTCTGGCACAAGTACCTTGTTTAAATTAGGTGATGGCATCTCAGGTAACGCTGGTTTTGGTACGGGAACCTTACTGTTAACCACCAGTGCTACATCGGGCTTTGGGGCTGCTGATGTCAATGTCAATCTTTTGGGAGCAACCTTTGCTTTTAGTTAAGCCAAAATAGGGGGCGATCGCTTTTTATCTGTATTGGTAAGGGGCGATCGCCGGAATGTTAAGATTTGTGCATGTTTGATAATCTCTGCAAATTTCTCGCCGAAAACTTTTCTGAAGATTATGCCACTTGGTTGCTTGGTCGTCCCGTTACGTTGACTAAACTGAGTCCAACGGAATTATCTTTAGAACCGATTCGTGCGGATTCTCTTATCCTGGAACAATCGGAAGATTTAGTATTACATCTGGAATTTCAAACCGAACCCGATGAAAATATGGGTTTTCGGATGTTGGATTATCGTGTCAGAGTCTATCGCCGTTTTCCGCACAAAACGATGTACCAGTTTGTCATTTATCTGAAACCGACCAAATCGGCGTTAATTTACCAAGATAGCATTCAATTCGGAGAAACAACTCATCGTTATCGAGTCATTCGTCTTTGGGAACAATCTTCAGAGGTATTTTTAAAGAGTCCAGGGTTGTTGCCGTTGGCAATATTAACCAAAAGTGAGGAGCCAACAATACGGTTACGGGAGATTACCAAGGGATTGGATACAATAGAAAACCAAGGGGTAAGGGCTAATCTCATGGCCGCAACGGCAGTATTCGCAGGATTAGTGATGGAACCTGAAATGATTAAAACAATTTTAAGGAGTGACATGATGAAAGAATCAGCTTTCTATCAGGAAATTTTACAAGAGGGTCGCCAAGAGGGTCGCCAAGAGGGAGAGGTTGCTCTTCTAATGCGGTTGTTGGTTAAACGTTTTGGAAATGTATCGGAGTCTATTGAATCTCGTTTAACTCAAGCTTCGATCGCCGATTTAGAATTATGGAGCGATCGCATTTTGGAGGCCAAGACTTTAACGGATATATTTGATTAATCTATAGATTTATAACATTGAGGCGATCGCTTTTTTAATGGACAATGAATAATTATTCACTGGTCTCGAACCAGTAAGATTTTTTCTCGTCTAAAAACCAGTGCTGTCCCTCGAATTCTCATTTTCTTCCCGATCCTATTCGGTCATTGTATTAACTTGGTAATTCCTATGTCAATAAATCATCAACCCACCATTGAAATTCTAGCAGACAAAGAAAGCTTGATTGAACGCGCCCTGGCAGTTGTGGTCGCAAAATTAGAAGCCGCGATCGCCCTACGGGGTCAGGCTACTATTGCCCTCTCTGGTGGTAGTACTCCCAAGCCACTCTATGAAGCTTTAGCCAAACAACCCCTTCCCTGGCCTCAGATACAGGTATTTTGGGGAGACGAACGCTATGTTCCCAGTGACCATCCCGATAGCAATCAAAGAATGACTCGTCATGCTTGGCTGGATCAGATTGAAATGCCCCCCAGCAATATTCATCCCATGCCCACCGAGGCGGGTGATGCTGATCGAGATGCCGAAGATTACGAAAATGAATTAGCGAAGTTTTTTCATTTAGCTGCTGGAGAATTTCCCTCGTTTGACTTAATTCTTTTAGGGTTGGGGGATGACGCTCACACTGCCTCTCTTTTTCCCCAGACTCCGGCTCTTAAAGTCCGCGATCGCCTAATTACGGTGGGAAATAAAGATGGTCAACCCCGTTTAACTTTTACCGTGTCTCTCATTAATCAAGCTGCTTGTGTTATTTTTCTCGTAGCTGGAGCGAGTAAACAACCGGCTCTGGCCGAAATTTTTGCCCCAGAAGCAGATCCGTTTACCTATCCGGCTCGTTTGATTCAACCCCAGGGAGAATTGATCTGGCTTTTGGATCAAGCGGCTGGAGAAAATTTGCCTAGTAAGATTAATTAGGAATGCCTGTGGATATTCGCCTACTAGTTCTAGATATTGACGGTACGATCGCCCCTCGTTCTAATCAGGTCAGTGAGCGCGTTAAAGCTTGTTTGCAACGGGTACAGAAAAAGGGAATTAGAGTCGCCCTAGCAACGGGGAGAATGTTTCATTCTGCTTTACCCTTCCATCAAGTGATCAATTCTGATCTACCGATGGTTGCCTATAACGGAGCCTGGGTCAAAGATCCCTTTTCAGGAACCTTGCACCGTGAATTTAGCTTACCAACGGCGATCGCCCTAGAGGTATTAGATCATTTTGAAAGTCCCCTCTTTAAGGAACATTTGGAAGTCCATTGTTATTACGAAGACCGACTTTATGTCCGTGAAATTACCTCGGAAACTCAACGTTATGTGAATCGTTCGGGTGTAAAACCCCATCCCGTCGGTGATCTACGTCCCATTATCGAAAAATCAACCATTAAGTTATTAGCGATTAGTTCTAATCAGACAATGATGCAAACCCTGAGACAATCTCTCGGCGATCGCTATTCTCCCGATCAAGTATATTTCACTCAATCAACGGAATCCTATCTGGAGGTCACTCATCCCCAATCGAACAAAGGGTTAGCCACTCAATATCTGGTGGAAGAGTTATTAGGATTAAACGCGCAACAGGTGATGGCGATCGGAGATAATTTTAATGATCGAGAATTATTAACCTATGCAGGCATCGGTATTGCGATGGGAGATGCTCCACCGGAAATTCAATCTTTAGCGGATTGGGTCACTGCTGATGCCGAAGCGGATGGTGTGGCGATCGCCCTAGAGAAATTTTTACTGTAGTTCCTGATCAACAGATTCAGAAGACGATCCTTGCTGTTAATTTTTCTTTAATCATCAATGCGATAACCATATTCGAGGAGATGCTGATTAGACTGTCGCCATTGGGGTTCTACCTTAACAAATAGCTTTAAAAAAACATCGCCAGCAATCAATTTTTGGATCTGTTGTCGGGCGGCTGTACCGATCTCTTTGAGCATGGTTCCCTGTTTACCAATCAAAATGCCTTTTTGAGAAGCACGTTCAACGGTAATGGCAGCAAAAACATTAGTTCTTCGGGGCATTTCCTCAATTTTTTCGATCACAATGGCAACGGAATGGGGCACTTCCTGGCGAGTTTGTAAAAGAATTTGTTCACGGATTAACTCAGCCATAATAAAGCGTTCTGGTTGATCGGTGATATAGTCTGGTGGATAGTAGTATGGGCCAACTTCAAGGCGTTCTAAAATTAAGGATTGTAATAAGGGCAAACCTTCTCCCGTTAAAGCCGAAAATTTACAAAGCGGCCAATGTTGAAGATCGGCTAAATTCCCATAACTTTGATCAATAGTTTCTGCCTTTTCCGTCTGTTGATCCGCCTTATTTAATCCTAAAATGACCGGCGTTTGCCGTTGCGCCAACAGTTCAACAATATAGCGATCGCCGCCGCCGAGGGGGGTAGTACTATCGACAATGAACAGAATCAAATCAACGGTATCAATCGCATTTTCCGCATTTTTAACTAAAACACGACCCAATTGATGATGGGGTTTGTGGATGCCAGGCGTATCCACTAAAATGAGTTGGGCTGTTTCTGTAGTTAAAATACCGCGCAAACGGTTACGGGTCGTCTGGGCAACGGGAGAGGTAATGGCAATTTTTTCACCCACTAACTGATTCATTAAGGTAGATTTGCCCACATTGGGACGGCCAATAATGCCCACAAATCCCGATTTAAAGTTTGGGGGAGCCGTAGGAATCGGCACATAGTTATCTAAAATATTATTCATCGACAAAAGTTAGAATTTTGGGTTAGGATAATCAATAATGACGTTTATTGCCATTCTATCAATTAAGTTAACACATAAAATTCAACATTTGTATTCTTTCTGTAAGGGTCTTTTAAAAAATGTTAATCAGAGATTTGACAATTAAAGGATATCGCTGTTTTGAAGATTTTTCTATGGACGGTTTAACCCGTGTCAATCTTTTGGTGGGAAATAATAATAGTGGTAAAACTAGCTTTTTAGAGGCAATTTATTTATTAGTCAATCAGCCTTCAATGGGAACTGTAGAAAAAACAATTAGAGAAATTTTTGACAATCGAGGTGAGTTAAGTCAACAGATTGAAACCATAGATAATGAATTCAAACAGGTTATTACTCGCAAATATTATTTGGAAAGTTTTTTTAATGGTTATGGTAAAGACAAGTGTAATCATCTTGTGATTTCGGGAAAAGAAGAGCTTGGTGATATTGAGTTTTCTTGTTTTTTAGGAAAAGATTTATTGCGCCTAAAATATCCTGATGATATATCTATGTTTCAACCTTTGGTAACAATAGTAAAAGAAATAGATTTATTTTTTAGGGCAATAGGTTCAGTATTGAAACAAGTCGGTAATGACCAAATTTCAAGTCGTGCTTTAAAAGCAAAGAAAGATTTTTCATTGCTAATTAGTTCTTCGGTATTTCTGTCAGCCTATAAAATTAATTTTAATGAAATTGCTAAAATCTGGGATCAAATTTGTCTCACTTATAAAGAAGAAATTGTGATTGAAGCTATGAGAATTATTAACCCTAATATAGATCGCATTGGTTTTAGCACTAGTCCAGGGATTAATACTATTAGACTAAAACTGAGAGGTCTATCTGATCTAATTCCTTTAAGCAGCATGGGAGATGGAATGAATAGAATTCTAACCCTAGCAATGGCATTAGTCAGTGCTGAAAAAGGCGTTTTATTAGTTGATGAAATTGAAACAGGTCTGCACTATGAAGCTCAACTTGATATGTGGCGATTAGTGCTTAAAACGGCTCAAAATTTAAACGTACAAGTATTTGCAACTACCCATAGTTGGGATTGTATTGTCGCTTTTAAAGAAGCATTGCAAGAGCTAGAAGATCAATCCGTTGCTAAATTATTTCGGTTAGATAGTAAATACGGTAAACTTCGCGCCGTAGAATATGATGCCGAAGATATTCGTATTGCCGTTGATCAAGGAATTGAGGTGCGCTAATGGCTAATAATAAACCTTCGGGCGCAATTCCATCTGAACAATTATTATTAGTGGAAGGGTTAAATGATCAGCACGTTATTTGGAATTTAGCCAAAAAATACGATATTCCTAAAACATTTTCTGTGGAAAAGAATAAGGATGGTGGTATATCATCTGCATTGGAAAGATTCCGAATTGAACTTAAGCAAGAAAAGGTTAAAACTTTAGGCATTGTAATTGATGCAGATCAAGATATTGCTGCACGATGGCAAGCAATTAGAAATATTTTGATCAGATCCCACTGTCAAGAGATTCCTGAAAAAACACCATCAGGAGGATGGATTCAAGCATTATCTAATGAATTAGAACTGCCAAGACTTGGCGTTTGGCTCATGCCTGATAATCAATCCTCTGGCATGTTAGAAGATTTTGTTCTTAGTCTAATTCCTCCAGATGACCTCTTGTTAGCAAAAGCAAAGTCTATCGTACAGGAAATTGAACAAGAAAAATTGAATCAATATAAAGACTCTTACCATGCCAAAGCTCTGATTCATACATGGTTAGCGTGGCAAGAAACACCAGGACAACCTCTGGGACAAGCCATCACAAAACTACAAGCCGATACCGTGATCGCCGCTAAATTTGTGATTTGGCTAAATCAATTATTTAATCCAATAGACCAATAAAGCTTATTTTCAGATTCTTAGTATTTTTACAAGAAATAATTCCTAACGCGGTCGCCTATTTCTCGGAATACAGCACTTTGCTTAATTACACCATACAGACAAAAGGCTAAAATCCTTACTCAGCAAGCCTTGTAGGAAAAAAACTGTACGTCGAGATCCCGATAAGTGCTGTAAATATCTGAAAAATTTTTAAAACGTCATGCTTTGCTTACCTCATCAGCGATTGAAGATACCAAAAAAAGGAATTAGATCGGAGAATGAATCAGCCCTACCTTTTAGGGCAGGGTTAGTGAAGGTCTGTCTGTGAGTAGTTCTAAAACGTATTCTCCTTGATTGACGGCTTCATTGATACCCAGATTAAAAATAAAACCTGCTTCTTCTGCCTGAATGGCTCTCACTCTAGGGATATCTCCTTGTTTATTAAATTCTAAAATTTCGTAGAGGCGATCGCCTGGATTGACCCGTTGATGTAGGGGTAAACGTCCTTGAATCATACCGCCAGTGGGGGCATAGTAGGATTTAATCTGCGATCGCTGTACGTATTGAGTGGGAGTTGATTGTAATTCATAATCGGGCAATTTGAGCATTTGCTGATAAACCAAGTAGTTTTTAATCCCTTTTACTCCCTTGGCAACTGATCTAGAATTCATTTGCATTCCCGCTCCCAATTCCAAGGTATAGGATTCTACTGGAAAAATGACAGGGTAATTTAATTGGGCAAGGGATCTTTCTAGAGCTAACCAGGGTTTCATAAAGGCTTCATCAAAGGCATCTCCATCGTATTCTGTCATTAAAATACCGTAGTCTAAACCAAAATATTGACCACTTATTTCCCTGCTATTAAAGCAATAAAGATAATCAATCCCAAAATTAGTAGAACTATGAATATCAATAACATAATGGGCATCTAAACAGAGGGATTGTAGTTGATAACGATACTGTTCTCGGAAGGGCACGCTGGCAGGATTGTTAATACGTTCTAATTGTTGGCTAAATGCTGCTTTTTGACGGGCAAGAAAATTTTGGCGAATTTCGGTTGTCGTTAAGGAAATTTGCGATCGCGCAAAATCATCAAGAGCGGTGCATTCTTTCTCATAATCCCAGAAGATGCGATTCCAGTTAATCCCATCATAACTATTAAAGCGTCCAGTAGAGAAAAAGTGACTGCGCTGATTCGTGGCCAAGGGATTGCAAACTGGAACCAACCAGATTTCGCCGACTAATTGATCGCTGTTGAGAGCCGTTAGTTCTTCTATTAATCGATAGATGACGGCATTACCAACAATTTCAGCCCCATGCAAATTTGCTTGAATATAGGCTTTTGGGCCAGGGCTTTGACCCATAAACCGATAGATTTGTAGAGAAAGGTCATCTCCAGAAGCCAGTTTTAAAAGATGATGAGTGGTAATGTGAGGGAGCATTATCCCAGTCCTAGATAAAACTAAAATTTTCCGCCTTTGAATCTGTTAATGAACTATTTTCTCATCAATAGATCGACTACATCCCAGAAAAAAGTCATGCAGGTAGTATCAGTTGAGGCTATGCTACTGGTATAGATAACGAATTGGTTGATAATGATATGATTTCTTCCCTCGATCAAGATTCTTCAGAAAGCCAAAGTTGGGAAGTTTTTGCTTTAAATAATCTAAATCAGTGCTATGCGGAAGATGAACCAACGTACGATTTAACTCATATTAAAGAAAATAATCTCGACTATAGGTTAGAATAAATAATAACATTGAGGGTATAGTTATGAGAAGCTTAAGTGATTATACAATTGTTTTAAAACCTGATGATAATGACACTTTTGTTGCTCGTATTCCAGCAATTAAAGGTTGCCATGCCTGGGGAAAAACACCTGAACAGGCAAGGGAAGAACTTAACAATGTTTTTGCAATGATTTGTGAAGAATATCTTGAAGCAGGACAACCTTTGCCCAATGACGTTGAGTTGATGATTGCCCATGTCAGCTAAAGCTAAGACGTTAGAAAAAGTTGCTAAAAAGTTAGGTTTTCAAAAAACTCGTCGAAAGGGAAGTCATGCTCGCTGGCTACATTCTGACGGTCGTTCAACGACGATTCCTATTCATGGAAATGCTGAGATTGGGGGTTGGTTATTTCGGGAAATTCTCGATCAACTCGAAATCACAGAGGAGCAATTTAATCAGCTTAAATAATGAGAAATTTAGGTTGCTTTTCGTTAAGTTAATTTATAAAGGGGCGATCGCACGCTCTAATTATTTCAGTTAACTTACTCAACATCAGATAAAGCTGTCATTTCATATTGTAAGGAAAAATTTAGTAGATCATTTTGATCCTGCTTCTGTCAAAGTTTCGCTTTCTTCAATTTCCGAGGAAGGTTACTCAACGAGTTCATTAAGAATTAGTGTGGCTAATTTTAGCTGTTCGGTTGGCGGTAGATTGCGAACGGTTTGGATATAAATTTCTTGGGTTGATGTAGAATCTGAATTTGAGTTTTCTTTTTTAGTTTGCGGAAACAGTTGTTCCCAGTCATCATAGATTTGACTATCCGTTCCGAAATTCAAAATCATTTTACGATAAGTAAGGCATATAATGATTACGTAAATAAAACAAACTGTCACGAAGATACCAGCAAAAAAACTAACATCATTTTGGGAAGGAAAGCCTAGCCAAATAATTCCAACAATTGCTGCAATAGATATACCCAATACTCCAAAAATAATGGAAAACATATTATCTTGAGTAAAGTAGGGAAACTTTTTTTCATAATGCTGATAAGCAATCTCCCAATTTGATTTTTTTGTGGCGCGTAAATATATGGAAATAATTCTGATGTTACCTAGAATTACTTGGCAATATAAAAACATAGTGAACAATAAAATTATTAAAATTATTGGTATTAGAAATGTGATCGGTTTAACTTCAATTCCTGTAGGAGTCGAAGAACCATAAACAATCCATCCAATAGAAAAGACTTGTTGGGTTATAAGGGATAATAAGAAAAAAAGCAATGACCAGAAAATCCAAGAATGCTAGATATAGAAAGGATATTCAAACAAGATCGCTTAATACGGGGGATGACAGGGCTAAATA
>JAYKJI010000084.1:0-6876 GCA_035285405.1 Snowella sp.
CCTTGGCTGACTGTTCCGGAGCGAGAGAGAACATCCTGTACGTAGGGGTCAAGGTTTTGTGCCCAATACCAACCTATCAGGACAGCAATGACCAATAGGATAACAACCAACAACCCCACCAGACGAGAGGAGAGGATTTTGGGAGCGGAGGTAAGCGTCTTATCCATGAGTGCGGCTTGGCATATTGTTAATATTCTGCAATATTATTGGGCTAATTTATGATCTTAATTGAATTTTTGTAACAGCCATGTCACAGTTTGGCCAGAAGGCAACCTCTTGATTCTGGAATTGTCAGCTTTTGTTAAGATTGGTTAAAAAATCCTAGAATGATAGCTTTAGTCTCTTGGGATTGATTTATGGTCTTTGGTTTTCTAAGATCCCACTCTTTGTTTTCGAGCATTTGTATTTATGCCCTGCTAGGTGGGGGATTTTTGTTCTCCACGATGACCCAGGCCAAGGATTTAATGAATACTCCTAGCCCTACAACGCTAACCCCACCATCAGCACCGAACCGTCAACAACTGCGGGAATTGTTACTTCAGGGGCGAAAATACGTCGATAGGGGGGATTTTAGCAGAGCGATCGCCGTTTATCAGCAAGCCGCAAGTCTGGATCAGAACAATGCCAAGATCTTTGGTGGGATGGGTTATCTGTATGTTCATCAAGGCCGCTACGACGAAGCTATACAAGCCTATCAAAAAGCCCTGACCCTCGATCCCAATAGTCCAGAATTCTATGATGGTCTGGCCGTTAGTTATGCAAACGTGGGAAATAATACGAATGCCATTACAGCCTATGCGGCGGCGATTGAATTAGAACCCAATTCCCCCAAATATTACCTGGGCATGGGTATCCTGCTATTGCGAGAGGGAGATTATCAACGGGTTTTCGATGCCTATCAACACATTACAGCCCTGGATCCTAACAACGAAGAGGCGGCGGTGATGATGGGAGCAGCCTTACTTCAACAGGGACAGCCGGAAATAACCCTTTCCTATTTACAAAATGCGGTGCAGCGTTTCCCACGACGTTTAGAATTACAACTGCAATTAGTGACAGCCTATCTTGATCAAAATAATCTGGAAGCGTCTAAGTCCTTGATTGAGAGTCTCCGACAACAAGATCCAGCTAACCTCAGTATTCAATTAAAAGCTGGGCAAGTCCTCGAAAAAGAAAGTCAATGGTCAGAAGCATTAAAGCTTTATCAGCAGGCCGCGCAACGCCAACCTCAGTCCTTAGAGATTCAAGCCGCGATCGCACGGGTATTACTTAGCCAAGAAGACTATGGGGCCGCCGCGATCGCCTTTCAAACCTTGGTCAACAACGAACCTAGCAATGCCGATTTTTACTATAGCCTAGGGTTAGCTCTCCAAAAACAAGAGAGGACAGAGGAAGCCCAACCCTATTTACAAAAAGCGCAACAACTCTATCGGCAGCACAATAATATCGAAGGACTGAAAAAAGTTGAGTTACTTCTCAATCATTAAACAAGCTGATCAATGTTGAATCTTGGGCTAGTCCCGTCACCTCTTCTCAAGTGTGGTTTAAACTGAAAGAAAATAGGTTTGTTTTGTGCCAAACCCTGATTCGTAGGTTTATCGTTCCCCGTGACCTACAACTCGTTCACCCTTAAGCGTTGTTAACAAGGATAGATTAAGATCATGGGACTTTTTGATCGTATTAGTCGAGTGGTTCGTGCCAACTTAAATGATCTCGTTAGTCAGGCTGAAGATCCAGAAAAAGTACTGGAGCAGGCCGTTATTGACATGCAAGAAGATCTTATTCAATTGCGTCAGGCAGTAGCTCGTACTATTGCAGAACAAAGACGGACGGAACAACGCTATAACCAGGATCTTAGTGAATCCAATAAATGGCAGGAACGGGCGGCCCTTGCCTTAAGCAAAGGAGATGAAAACCTTGCCAGGGAAGCCTTAACCCGTAAAAAAAGTTTTTCAGAAAGTGCAGCCACCTATAAAGCCCAATTGGAGCAACTCACGGGTCAAGTAGATGGTTTAAAACGCAATCTAATCGCCCTAGAAAGCAAAATCTCTGAGGCCAAAACCAAAAAGAATATGCTTCAGGCCAGAGCCAAAGCAGCTAAGGCCAATGAAGAACTCCAAAAAACCCTAAGTGGCATTGATACGAGTAGTGCCATGAGTGCCTTTGAGCGCATGGAGAACAAGGTGCTGGATGCAGAAGCCCGTTCCCAGGCAATGGGAGAATTGGGTGGGGTTGGCATTGAACAGCAATTCGCTCTGCTTCAGTCCAGTGCAGATGTGGAGGATGAACTGGCGGCTCTGAAGGCACAAATGAGTGGTGGAGCATTACCCGGAACGACAGCAGTGCCACAGATTGAAGCAGCCAAGTCCACACCAACCAAAACGGATGTCCCCAGGGATTCCGTCGTAGATGCAGAACTAGAAGATCTACGCCGCAAATTAAATGAGCTTTAAAAACTCGTTATTTCTGAATCAAGGCGGTGGGAAAAACCCTCCTTTAGGGCTGTTCGGCTCGATTAAATAGCGATCTTTCCGGTTCTGCCCTTAGGCATAGTTACTGCTCTATGGGGTAGGGGAGACAGGATTTGGCGGCTAGAACCCACCGATATATTTTAGTCCCTGTTCGAGATCGATTTAGGGAAATTCTTTCTGTTTGTCTAACTATTCTTTTTAATGCGTACTCTGTCTTTTTAACTATGAGCTTACTTGAAATTACCGATACTGAATTTGAACAGGAATTGTCGAATAGCAATAAACTGGTTTTGGTCTATTTTTGGGCAGATTGGTGTGGCCCCTGCCGTTTAATGGCTCCAGCGATCGCCGCCCTTGCCACTGAATATAGTGATCGCCTCAAAGTCCTTAAATTATCCATTGATCCCAATCCCAAAGCGGTTGCTCAATGTAGTGTTACTGGCGTTCCGGCCCTGCGATTATTTAAGGACAAAAAATTATTGCTATCCCATGAAGGAGCGATGATTAAACCCAAACTGATTGCTCTGTTACAAAATTATCTGGGTTAATTTCTCACTATATTACTCATCTGCTTAAGAGCTTACTTGGCTAAGGAGTGGATGAGAATTTATTAAAAAATAGGGTCAAAAATCAAGGTGGCAACCTCTCTATGGGAAGAAACTTTTGAGTGTTGTAGCCTGAGAGTATTAGTTAATTAAGCCCATCCTAGTCATCTCACTAGGACAATCTTTAATAAATTACCAAGACTTACATTGTAGGAGTTTTCAGATGTTTAACAAATTTAACAATCACAAGGGTATAACGGCTTTACTGGCTTTGGGTGCCTCAGGATTGGCGATCGCCATGACCATGACAGCCTCAGTAGAAGCAAGACCTCTCGTTTTAGCCGGTTTCCGAGGACAAAATGGAGCGGTTGGAGCAGCCCAGGGAACCAATGGCTCGATCTATCGTAGTGGCGTACGAGGGGACTATGGTGCTGGGGTTTGTGCGGGTGGGATGCAGACTGGTGGCACAGGTCGTGGTGGTTGCCAATCTACCTACAACAATGGTGAAGGCACTACCTATAACGGTAAAACACGCTGGAACTATGACTCTCAAACGGGTACCAGCGATCGCACCGTAAATCGCACTGGCACGGGCAACAACAACAATAGTTTTACGACGGATAAAAATTCCAGCTTAGATACCCAAACTGGCACCGGAACACGGACGGTCAATCATACCGGAACTACCAGCGAAGGAAATAGTTTCGACAAAACCAAAAGTACGACTACAGATCTCCAAAATCAAACCCGAACCAGCACAACCGAGAATACTGGCACTTATAATGGAACCAGCTACGATACCACCAAAACAAAAACCTATGCCAATGGGGAGTTTTGTCGTACTGTATCAGGAACGGTTGGTCAAAAAACCTACACAAATTCGGGTCAATTCAGTTGTCAGTAGCAAACATCCTGGTCAGATTAGCAATGTACCCTTTTTACAACTAATTTAACCAATGAAAAATCCCCTAGAGAAAATGGAATCCGCCGTTAGTCATCAGGTCAGTGCTGTAACCCAACAGGCTAATCATCAAATCCATAATAAAGTTCAGGCGATTCTTTACCAAGAGATGACCAACGAAAAGATGGAAACTGCACTAACAGAAGTGACTGAAAAAATTCTTTTTTCTCTAGGGAAACGCTATGGCCATTGGATTGTGTTAGGGATTTTGGGCTTGTTGCTCACTCAAGTTATCTTACTGAAAGTGTTGTTAAAAGAAACTTGTTTTATTTCCCATCCAGAGCCTCAGCAGACGAGGGGAACTAGATAGTCTTTTTGATCTAAGTATTGTCAGTAAAAATTGTTAAGAAAAGTAGCGAAATCTAAAGCTTGATTGCAATTTCGCTCTGGGTTCAAATCCAACTCAGAAAGGGGTGCTATCGTAATCCCCATCTCTTTTTGATTATCTTGATTTGAAGCCATGTTTAATAATCCCCAAAAAGATCTCCTTGGAGCCGCTTGCATGACTGCCTTAGGTGCGGGTATTGTCACCTCTTTTGCTGTGGGTCAAGGTCAACACCCTCTCATGGGCCTAGGAATTACGGCGATCGCGGCTTTGTTTGGCGTTATTTGTCATGCTCAGGGAATTGTCTAGGAAGCCTAAACAGTCAGGGCTGGAAGGAATCGGGCTAGATCTATCGGTGAATACCCCTAAGAAGTTCGGTTCCACCCCCATTGCGTCCAGGAAAATTCTTGTTACAGTAGTCCTAAGTCAAAATCAATCACCTATCAAGATGCAGCCTATTTGTCAATCAATGGGCATACTAAAGTCAACGACAAGAATCGAGGGGAGGCAACATTGTGAACTCAGAATCTCATCGTCCTCAAAACTTATTTGCCAATAATGGCGAAACAGAAGAGGGGCTTTGGAACTATGTCCAAACACTCACACCAGAAACGATTGCTCAACTGTCTCGTCCCGAATCGCAAGAAGTGTTTCAGGTCATGGAACGCAATATCATTGGCCTCTTAGGGAATTTACCCTCGGAACATTTTGGCATTACGATTAGCACGAGTAGAGAAAGCCTGGGGCGTTTATTAGCTTCGGCTATGATGAGTGGTTATTTTCTTCGTAACGCAGAACAACGACTCAGTTTTGAACAATCTCTCCAGTCTCTCCAGGGATGTCAGGACGGAGAATAGGTTTTGGCTTGTCTGATTGCAATTTGGGGTAACGCTGATTCATGATGAATCCTTCCCCATTGCCTGTTCCAGAATTACGGCGATCGCTACTTCAGTGGTATCAAAAGGAAGGGCGGGATTTGCCCTGGCGGCAGACAAACAATCTCTATGCTATCTGGGTTTCAGAGGTCATGCTTCAACAAACCCAGGTCAAAACTGTTATTCCCTACTATCAACGCTGGTTACAATTATTTCCCACTGTCACAGCCCTTGCTCAGGCGGATTTGCAAACGGTTCTCAAAGCCTGGGAAGGTTTGGGTTATTATGCCAGGGCCAGAAATCTCCACCGAGCAGCCCAAAAAATTGTTGAGCACCATAACGGACTTTTTCCTGAGCAGTTAACCGAGGTGTTGGCCTTACCAGGGATTGGTCGTACTACGGCGGGGGGAATTCTCAGTGCAGCCTTGAATCAGTCTCTAGCGATTCTTGACGGCAACGTTAAACGAGTACTCGCTCGCCTTATTGCTTTACCGGTTCCCCCTAACGATGCGCTTGATCAACTGTGGTCATTATCCGAAACCTTGCTAGATCCTCTGCACAGTCGGGATTTCAACCAGGCAATCATGGACTTAGGAGCCATTGTCTGTACCCGTAGTCAACCCCGTTGTAGCTATTGTCCTTGGCAAAGTCACTGTCAGGCCTACAATAAAGGCATACAAACCCAACTTCCCCTGCGAAAAATGTCTGCTCCTCTGCCCCATAAACGGATTGGTGTGGCGGTTGTGATCAACGACCAAAACCAGATTTTAATTGACCGAAGACCTCCTGAAGGCTTATTAGGGGGACTATGGGAGTTTCCGGGAGGCAAGATTGAAGCCAATGAAACCGTTGAGGATTGTATTAAACGGGAAATTTTAGAGGAAATCGGCATTGAGATTGCGGTGGGCAAAAGTTTGATCACCATTGACCATGCCTATACTCATTTCCGTGTTACCCTTTATGTGCATCTTTGTCAGTATGTCAGTGGGACTCCCAGGGCGATCGAGTGTGAGGAAGTTCGCTGGGTGACGCTAGAGGAGATCGAATCTTTTCCTTTTCCCAAGGCCAATACGCAAATTATTGCGGCCTTAAAAGCCTTACCCGTTAATTGCCTCTAAGCGAATCTAGGAAAGTTTTCTGGCGGCACATCCTGCCAACGGCCTTGACCAACGGCCCGAATCGCTTCTTCTAAGTTGACATCACCGGTATAGAGAGCTTTGCCCACAATGACTCCTGTTACGCCCAAGGATTCCAACGACAATAAACTTAGTAAGTCTCGTAGGGCACTGACTCCCCCTGACGCAATCACGGGAATATCCAGATGACTAGCCAATTCTCGTAATGCCTCTAAATTCGGGCCAATTAAAGTTCCATCGCGGTGAATATCGGTGTAAATAATGGCGGCGGCTCCTAATTTTTCCATTTGTTGAGCTAGTTCTATAGCTTCAACCGTTGAAGTTTCTAACCATCCCCTGGTGGCCACTTTGCCATTACGGGCATCAATACCAACGACAATTTGCTGCGGAAATCCCTGACATAAACTAGCGACTAATTCCGGTTGTTCAACGGCAACGGTTCCTAAAATAACTCGCTCTACTCCCAGTTTTAATAGTTGGGCCACACTGGCGCGATCGCGTAACCCACCCCCCACTTGTACAGGAATAGAAATCGCTCGCACAATCGCTTCAATGGCAGCCAA
>JAYKJI010000085.1:0-3762 GCA_035285405.1 Snowella sp.
AATATTTTTCAGCAATCCAAAGTTCCATTCAAATTGGGGATCAACCAGTCCGCACCTATGTTGTCGGTCAAACGAGTCGTGATGCAAAGGGGGAGCCGATCAATTCCCAAACGCTTTTTAATCTGGGCAGTATTACCAAATCCTTCACCGCCGCCTTAGCCTTACAAGCCGAAAAAGCAGGGAAAGTTGATCTGGAAGCTGATTTTACTGAATATTTGCCTGAATATAAAAAATGGTCGGGAATTTCCCTCACTCGTTTGTTGAATATGACTTCGGGGCTACCGAACTATAGTGATACGGCGACCGTAAATTATTTAATGGCGCAAGATTTAACACGTTTTTGGCCCGAATCAGAGTTAATTAGTATGGTTTATCCACAAAATATTGATCCTGCTCCCCCCTTAAAATCGGGCTATTTTTACAGTAATACAGCCTATATTTTAAGTGGCATGATTTTAGAGAAACAATATCAGCAACCATTGAAAAATTTATTAGAAAATTCTATTTTTAAACCCTATTCTCTCCACAATACTTTTTATCCTATACCTGATTATCCCGAAGCCGTTAAACAACGATTAGTTCACGGTTATAACTATAACAATTATGACAGTCCAGAATTAACGGGTCAGGATGTGACGACCAATAATCTTTCCTGGGCAGGGGCCGCAGGGGCGATCGTTGCCAACAGTGAAGACTTGGTTAAATGGATCAGGGTTTTATTCGTAGAAGATGAATTACTTGATGCTAAACAGAAAGCAAAATTACAACAAATTGCTTCTATCAAAACGGGTAAGGCGATCGCAGAAACCACGCCAGAGGATAGTCGAGGCTTTGGTTTAGGGGTTGTACAGGCTTATAATCCAGACTTTGGACGTTATTGGTTCTATGAGGGACAAACCCTGGGTTATCGGGCGGTTTATTTCTATCTTCCCTGTCAAAAAATGATTATTACAACCTTAGTGAATAGTTCTGTTGATGATAGCAACGATCATGCAGGTCAGCTAACCAAGGAAATTTATCAAGTGATCGCAAAAGCTAATCCCCAAGATAGTTGCCAGCAAAAATAATCAACCTCTTGCAAAATTAAACCAGTTCTTCGTAAGGGTAATTTAAAAAGTGCGATCGCCCTAGAATTTTATGATAGAAGGATAACTCCTCCAAAAGGCGGCAACGTTAGTTCACCCGTTGATTCATCCCAAAGAATTGCAGGCTCAGTGGTGATCGCCAATTGATAATTTTTCCAGTTCGGCAACACTAAACTTATAGACTGATCCTGATTATTAAGGGCGATTGCGTAATTACCTAATTGATAGCCATAAAAACGATGTACATCATCAATAATCACGGCTTGCAGTTGTTGCTGATACCAGTATTGAGAATCCTGACAACGCAATTGAATTAAATATTGATAAAACGTCAGTAAATCCTGATCTTGATCTTCATCCCAAAGCATCGGTAAACGGGATTCTTCTAAACGCCCAACCGCTTGTAACTGACTTAGACCAACTTCCGTACCATAATAAATAATGGGAGGATTGGGCAAGGTAAATTGACACAAAGCCGCTAATTTAAGTTTGCGTTTATCCCCATTTACAGCCCATAAAAAGCGATTCATATCATGGTTATCGAGAAAACTAGGCAGCACTAAATCGGAGCCAAAATAAGCAAAATGTTGTTGTAAAGCCTTATCAAATTGGCTAACAGTAAGACGGTCAAAAACGAAAAATCCCCGCAATAATTCTAATAATTGAAAATCTAGACAGCCATCCATTCTACCCACAAAAGATCGAACCACAGAAGGCGGTTGGGTAATTTCTCCAAAGGTAATGCTATCGGCTTTAACTTGACGGGTTGCGGCGCGAAACACTGACCAAAAAGCATGGCCTACTGCATGGGCATAATCTAAACGGAAACCATCACAACCCTGTTGTAACCATTCGCAGGCATTACTAATTAAATAATCTCGAACTTCCCCATGATCTGGGTTAACTTCTGGTTGACCAGGTACATCAAAAAAACAATCATATTCGTTCGGATAGTTGCGAAAACGAAACCATTCAACCTTAGAATTATCGCGATCGCCAATTGCAGTTTGAAAGGCTTCATGTTCATTGGAAATATGATTGGCCACATAATCCAAAATCAGTTTTATGCCTCGTTGCTGGGCTTCTGTTACTAATAATTCCCAATCTGCCAGCGTTCCCAAACGTGGTTCGATCGCGCCGTAATCACTCGGATCATAACCATGATGGGAAGGACTCGGAAAAATCGGCGTTAACCAAAGACAGTTAATCCCTAAATCCTGTAAGTAATCAAGTTTAGAAATAATTCCTTTTAAAGTTCCGCCATAAATTTCACTCCGATCCTGAGTAATTTCAAAATCTTTGCCTGGATCAGGCGCAAAACGATCTACAAAAATTTGATAAATAACAGCTTCTCGAAACCAGTCAGGTGTCGTTTGATCCTCAACTACAAATTCATAAATCTGGGGTTGATTAGCGCGATCTCGTTTTGCTAACTGTTCCCAATCAAAATCGTCAGGATCACTTAATTTTGTTAACGCCTCTAGATCAATATGGGGACAATGAATGACTTGATCCGTTGTCGTCGTCGCCGCGATCGCATATTGCACAAAAGTTCCCTGGGGCTGACCTGGAATCATTGCCCTCCATTGTTCCAGGTAACACCATTGCCAAGTATCCCACTCAACCTCAAAGCGTTGCATGGGTAAAAACCCAAGCTTAGTATCCCCAAAATCAAAGGGCGATTTGAACGTACTATTTCCCGTGCGATAGTAGAGCGTCATCGTTTTAACCGCGATCTCTGCTCCCACGCGAACCCTAATTTCAATCGGTTCATTTTCCTTCGGAATAGCAGGAATTAAAATACCATCATGAAATAGTCCCACCTTCCCCAGGCGGGAATGTTTAATTCGTCCTTCGGTGGTTGAGAGATGACCGAAAATAAATTCAGGCAAGTTAGCAGTGTCGTTATCCATGATTATTAATGATTCTCGATTTAGGATTAAAGTTTCAAGATTACCCGATTAATGATTCTTGATTCAGGATTCATAAAAATTTACCCTAAAGCCACCAATCATCAACCACCTTCTCAGCCAACTCATAATCCGTCATAATCTGAGCCGCATAGAGATCGCCCATTTCTTTAGAGTGTCCGATCAACGTTCCGAAAGACTCCAACATATCAGGCTTATTTAGTAAGCGAATATGTTTTTCCGCGATATGACGCAGGGCATGGGGATTAGTCCATTTTGGCTCACCAAATAAAGCAGTGGTTGCCAAAGCGATCGCCCGACGAACAATCGTCCAAACACTCTTCACAGAATGGGGCTGGCCAAAACTAGCCGCTTCCCCCTTAGCAATCATAAAAAACAGATACAGCACTTTGCGCTAGAATAGCAGACAACAAGAAAAAGGGGAAAAGACAATGACAATATACTCACTAGACCTAAGAAAAAAGGCGGTAGCTTTGTATGAGGCAGGAAATATGTCGATAAGAAAAGTCGCCGAAAGATTAATGGTGAATAAAAATACAGTGAATGAATGGCTGAAATTATACCGAGAGCAAGGAAATGTACAAGCAAAAAGAGTAGGCTCAACGAGAAAAAGTCAACCAGAAGACTATAAGGAAGAGGTAAAAAAGATGGTAGCAGAATATCCCGATTATACTTTGGCAGAATATTGCGAATATTGTCTAGAAAAAATGGGTGTGGGACTGAGCGAAAGCGCAATGTGCCGTTTT
>JAYKJI010000086.1:0-3818 GCA_035285405.1 Snowella sp.
TATTGTGAGGTAAAACCAAATGCTGAATACATTAACCAAACTCAACCTTCTTGATGTCGTTGCTCTCAAAGAAAACCTACCAAAACACCATCTTAAAATGGGGCAAGTTGGAACGATTGTCGAAGAATTAGCACCTGATATTTATGAAGTAGAATTTAGCGATAATGACGGTCAAACCTATGCCATGCTACCGCTCAAAACTAAGCAATTAATTAAACTTTACTTTGCTCCTGAAACTTAAACAACTTTCTCTGCAACTGGCTATTAATACGGATACGGTATTCCTGCGATCGCCTTTGTCTGAATTGGATATCCCCTCAGAACGCGATCGCTTTTTTGCATCTGGGATAGGGCGATCGCTTTTTGGTAATATCAAGACAAGATGAATAGCCAAAACGACGACTATGATAGCCTCTTGATTAAGAACTGGCTCAACTCAAGCTAAATCATCCCCAGTTGAAAAACTTGATTTGCCATCAAATTTAATTCAGGAAAAGTCTGGGAAATCAGGCGATCGCTATTTTGAAATTTATTGATTTGATATTCTTCCTCTACCAAAGTACAAACAGAAATTGTCGGTTGCTTGGGATTGCCAATGAAATTACGCCCCCCCAAAGCCGCATAATCCACAATCCAATATTCCAGAATTCCCATTTCCTCATAATCAGCAAATTTTAAATAGTAATCATTTCGCCAATTGGTCGAGACCACTTCAATCACTAACGGGATAGATGCCCCACTACTCAAAATAGATTCTTTTTGCCAGCGAGATTCATTCGGTAAATTAGCGCGATTCATCACCAGAATATCAGGAAAATAACCAGAATCTTTGTCATCGGGTCTCACAATTACTTGATTAGGAACACTATAGGACAATCCGAGACGTTTGATTTCAAAGGAAAGTTCGACATTCAAAAATCCTTTAATCTCTTCGTGTTCACCGACAGGTTGAGCCATTTCTACAATATTTCCATGATGAAGTTCGTAACGCAGATCAGAATTCTCAGGCAACCAATCGACAAATTCCTGAAAAGTCGTTATTTGGGGTAAGGTTTGGAGCATAATTCTATGGCTTTATGATTTGAGGCTGAAATTTTAATGGGCGTATTCGATTAATCACAAACTTACTATGTTAAGATGATCGCGTGATAACCCTTTTAATGACGCTTATACTCTGTCAATTACCTTGTCAATCGTAATAGAAATTAGACAGATTAGAGATTGAAAATAGGCTTAAAAATCCTTAAGATTAGGATTACTTTGTAGTTTTTGAATTTCATCAATCACCGCATTATTCTCGTGATTTAATTGCACCGTTACTGAACGGGATAACTGATCTTGCTTTTGTAGTGCTTGAGCATAATAGGTTTGAGCTTGTTGAAGTTTACTTAAATCCTTATCATTTCTGCCCTCAAGACGCAATAATTGACCCTTAAGATACTGTAATTCAGGATTATTCGGCGTTTCAGCGATCGCTTGATCCAGATAGTTCATGGCCTTATCATACTGTTTTAGATCGCGATAAGTCGTTGATAAGGCACGGTTTTTTAGATAATCAGGAGAAGCATATTTTTCAAAACGGCTAATCACCTGATCGGATTGGGAAAAGGGTGTATATTTAGATAAAAATAAATCCAAATACCCCCGTAAAAGATTTACTTCTGGATCATTCGGATTGATTTTTGAGGCTAGATCGAGATAGTCAAATACCTGTCCAGCTTTACCCACAGCTTCGAGATAGCTACCTTGTTTCAGTAAATAACCTCCTTCTAAGAAATGACCCACCGCTAGATATAAATTGCCCCGCAGGGGATCTTGTCCTTTTAAAATTTCCGCCGCTTTTAAGGTTTTATCCGCATAAACTTTCATCGATTCATAGTTAGCTGCATCGTAGGCGAGGGAAGCTTGCATCGCATAGGCCAATGGTTCAGTTGGCTCTGTCTGAAAAGCCTGATCTAAATAACTTTGAGCGGTTTTGTAATTTCCATCCCGAAAAATAGCTATAAATGCGGCTTCGGTATTATCGCCAATATTGTGGGGATTTTGGCTGCGAAAGGGATCACCGGCCCAAACTGCCGGATGACTCGCTCCTAAACAGGTGACAAGGGTTAAGAAAAATAACCTAAACCGTTTGGAGAGGGAAAGTGCCTTCATAGAATGGTATTGTCCTAAAAGTCCTGGGTGAGGATAAGCTAAAACAAATTCTTTTCCTAGGTTAACCGCTTGAGGGAGCGATCGCCCATGCTCTATTTACGAAATGTTAGTTATCATCCACCAGCTAGTCTGACCCCAATTTTAAAGGAGGTTAATTTGGAGTTGGCTCCCCAGGAGTTAGGTTTAATTATTGGCCCCAGTGGTTCGGGTAAGACGACTCTATTGGAAATTCTGGCGGGCTTGGCGGAGAAAACCGAGGGGGGTATTTTTTGGCGTGATCAGCCCCTAACGCCTATCCATCTCCAGCAGTTGGGTGGCTTGGTGTTTCAGTTCCCAGAACGACATTTTTGTGGTGGTACGATTTTAGAAGAGTTACGTTTAGGTCATCCCGAAGTGAGCGGCGATCACCTCAAGGAAGCCTTAGCAGAAGTAGGTCTAGAACATTTAGCATGGGAAACTGTTCCCCATGCTCTCAGTGGTGGTCAACAAAGACGTTTGGCTCTAGCAGTGCAATTAATTCGTCAACCCAATTTATTGTTATTAGATGAACCGACTGCGGGTTTAGATTGGTCGATGCGTCGCCAATTAGCAAAATTATTGGGCAAATTAAAACATCATTGGACATTATTAATTGTCACCCATGACCCCGGAGAACTGTTACAAATTGCTGATCGCAGTTGGAAAATCCATCAAGGTGAACTAACTCCGCTTGACCCCAATTTGTTCTTGAGTGAGTCTGAAGCGGTGGCGGTCTAAAGCAATGAATGATGATAACTTGTCAATTTCTCCCTTACCTTTAGAATTAGCAACTTGGGAAACTAGTCTGGGTTGGCAACCCCAGAGTCAATGGCCCCAATTCCAGCGTTTGTATGAGTCAATTGTGGCTGGCAATCAACGTTTGAATTTGACACGTATTACCGAACCTCTGGATTTTGTGGAGAAACATCTCTGGGATTCCCTGGCCGGTTTGTTTTTATTACCTGCGATCGCCCAGTTACCCCAAACCCAGGTCATTGATATTGGCACAGGAGCCGGTTTTCCTGGCATTCCCACCGCGATCGCCTTTCCCGATTGGTCTATTACCCTTTTGGATTCAACCCGCAAAAAAATCCAATTTATTGATGAGTTGTTAACAACCCTGCAAATTACCAATGCGAAAACCTGGCTAGGACGGGCCGAAACTCTAAGTAGCGATCGCCATCATCGCAGTTATTATGATCTGGCTCTCATTCGGGCAGTTGCTCAACCCGCTATTTGTGCCCAGTATGCCCTACCTTTGGTAAAGCTGGATGGTTGGGTTGTGCTCTATCGTGGTCAATGGGAAGAGGCGGAAACGGAAGCTCTCCTGCCTATTGTGGAGGAATTAGGGGGTGAGATCGAAACCATTAAAACGATCCAAACACCCTGGACATCGGGGATTCGCAATCTGATTTATCTTCGCAAAGTCAAAAGCACTGCTGTAACCCTTCCTCGTCTCAAGCGTAAAACGATTTAAAATTCTGGCAATTTTCATGAATAATACAACTTATCTTTTCCCAAGTTTAGTTAGGGCTTGCTGAAAAAAGCTGAAACCCTTACGGAGAAAAGATAGTAGCCAAATTAAGAACAGCTAGAATGCAGGAAAATAGGTTAAAATGGCTCAAAACCCTTGCATTAAGAGGAGA
>JAYKJI010000087.1:0-3870 GCA_035285405.1 Snowella sp.
AGGTTTTGAGCAATTTCCCTGTTTTAAGACTCCAGAGATTAACGGTTTGATCTTGACTGCTACTGGCAATCAGTGTGCCGTCGGGACTGAGGGTCACAGCGGTCACAATGCCTTGATGGCCCTCTAAAACCTGTAAACAATGGCCCGTCGCCACATCCCAAATGCGTACCGTTTGATCTTGCCCGCCGCTGATTAAATGAGTGCCATCAGGGTTAAAGCACACAGACCAAACCCAATGCACATGACCCCGACAGCAGGCGAGTTTTTGAAAATAATGACTATCCCAAATCTGTAAATCCCCCAGGGTATCGCTGGTGGCTAATAATGTCCCATCGGGACTAAAGGCAACATCGGTAATGCCGCCAAAGGTTTCTGCCAAAACACATTCCCGTAGTTCCCCATGGGATAGGTCAACTTGATATAAATTAGTATCCTGGAGATAGGCTTGGCGCAGGGTAAGTCCTGAAAAATCATAACCCGTGAAATCAATCTTTAGTTGCCGTAAAAGGTTGACAATATTTCCTGCACCATAATTACTTTCCTGGGCATAGTTCTGCTGAAGAATTTTAATTGATTGATTAAGGGCATTTTGAAGATTAATTGGACTGTTAAAAATCCCTAATAAGGAATCAATAATCGGCGTTAAGATCAAGCGAATTTGGGTTTCACGAATGTAATCTTTGCTCGTTGCCTTAATGAGGGCATGACTCCGCAATATGGTTAACTGTCCTGAGCTTATTTCTGTTGTAATGGTTTGAATGAAATGCTCCGTCATAAATTCCATCACCACGGTTTGTAAGGTAAACCCTACCTGGCTACTTTCCAGCAATGATCGCCGTTTTAGGGATTCTACTGTAGCGATAATCCTAGGTGTAGTAACCGACGGAAATAAAAGTTGACTTAATTCAGAAAGGGAGATGGGTTCACGCTCAATGGCCAACCAAAATAAAATGGCTTGTTCTAAAACACTTAGCCGCTTAATTTGTTGGTCAATAAAATGGCTAATGCCCGGTAAGATCGTAATATTTTCGCTCAAAAAATTATCAATGTTATTGTCAAATAATTCTTGGATAGCTGTTGCGGAAATTTTTAGTGCCAAGGGATTTCCCTGATAATTATCAACAATTTTTTGGGCACTATTGGAAGTTAGTTCAACTCCCTGATGCTGTAATAATTGTTGTCCCGCAGTACGGTCTAGACCTTCTAGTCTCAGGCGTCTCACGGGTCGATTTTTCCCTGCTAAAGTTGCGAATTCTAAGGGTTCTTCTCGGGAGGTAATCAAGATGCAACTTTGATGATTAATTTCTCCTAAGCGGGTTAACAATTCTCCATATAATTGATAGCCGTCCCGAAATGATCCGGCACTTTTTTCGGTGACAAATAAGCTATCAAAATTATCAAAAATAATTAACGATCGCCGTTGTTGTAGGAGTTTAATCAGGGCAGAAATTTGGGACGTTATCGATTCAGGAATGGCTCTATACCTGTTTCAGGGAGATCCAGATTTAAAAAGCCCTCAATCACTTGAAGGGTAAGAGTTACAGCCTTGGACTTAATGCCTAGACTGCAATGCTTGTCTAGTAAGACTTCTAGCGGTTGCTCGTCTTACACCTCCCTGAAACGATAATTGAGCCTCAGGAATTTCAACATTAGGATCGTTGGCTAAAAATCGTAGTAACGGCGGCAATAATTCCCCCAATGGTGGCGTATCCCGTAAACTCTGCCACGCCACCGCTTCAAATTCCGTGGAGATCGCCTGGGTGAGTTTGACGGATAAAGCGGTTTTTCCCATGCCGCCAAAGGCAAAGATCCCCACCAAGCGACAGCGATCGCCGATTATCCATTTTGTTAAGGTTTCCTGTTCCTGGGTTCGGCCATAAAAGTAACTAACATCAATGGCTTCTCCCCAGCTAATCCGTTGGGCGACCACTTGCGACTGCTGAAGTTGGTAAATAACCCCCCGTATATTCTGTTTTGTCACCGATTGACCGATCGCCTGGGATAGTAATTTCCACAACTCCGACCCCGTATCTTTTAAATACCCTTCATCATAAGTAGATTGATCGGCGATCGCCCGGTAGGACAATCCTTCCCAACTTTTTTCCAAAACGATCCGCTGGACTTTATTTAAGCTTTTGGGGGCAATAATCTGTTCTATCAGGGTTAAAACGCTTGGGGTGTCCATTCAGTGGAAATTCGTCTGTTAATTGGGGATATTAAGGATTTACGGCAAATCATACTCTCTTTTTGTCTATTGCGTACAAAATCAACGTAAAGATTTTTGACAGGGCGATCGGGACTCATTTACCCCAGAGCAAGACCAAAGACGTAACAGCCTTTTCGGTAAAACTGTTCAAAGACACAAACTGTAATAACCATAACCATTCTCCCCAGGCAATGATTTTAGCCCCCTCCGCAGCGCACTAGTTTGTATTAACCATTGCCGCAAGATAGTACAAAAAAGATCCGACTTTTTTCCGACCTTTTTTTTGTGCCTAAGGCGCTATAGTCATCTGCATCTGGCAACTATCCAATGATGTCCATCTCCCATAGTTCAAATTGTTCGACTATTGAGTTCTCAACAGGGCCAAGACCATCGCCAATGGCTTGAGAGAACCGTATTTTTCCTTTCCGCTTTCTCCTGATGAGGTTCCCGTGAACACCGACATCCCCTATCTGTCTCTGGTCTATAGCCAACTGTCGGCTTTCGCTGGTTCAGACTCGTTTTGGCAGACCTTCAACACGGTTTACGGCACACAATACAATTTTGCGATAGCGGATTCCATACGCACTCAATGGGCCAAAGGGGATTTTAGCGGGTTGCCAACCATTGAAGTGGTCAGCGCTGAGGTTTTAGGTGCGGCGTTGGGCGGTTACGCGGCGAGTAATAACACGATTTATTTATCCGAAGCGTTGTTAGCGTCAGGCTCGTCGGAGCAGATTGTCGCAGTAATCATTGAAGAGATTGGGCATCATGTAGATGCTCAAATCAATGAACAAGATAGTTCAGGAGACGAAGGACAAATTTTTGCTGCTACAGTTTTAGGTCAAGATTTAGATGCCCCCACTTTGAATTTAATTCAAAAAGAAGATGACTCTGCTGTATTATCTGTAGATAACATCCTTGTTTTGATAGAACAATCAACATCCGGAACTCGTTCACATTCAACACCATTTACCTTACAAAATCTAGGTTTTCAATTTACAACTGCTGACTATCTCAATAAATTTTTGGGCACTAATATATCCAACTCTTATGAATATAACTCAGGTAATCAATTTAAATTTATTCAACGCTTTCCTGGGATGAATGTACCCATCTCGGGTAGTCTTGGGCCTGTTAGAGGTAAGGCAGGTATTTATTTAGATCCTGGTTATATCGGTGCTGGAATTGAAATGAAGGCAGGATATAATTTAGGAGAACTGAAATTTAGTTTACCTGTTACCGCTTTAGTTAATACTACAGTCAGTAGTAATCAGCTTAATTTTAATATCAATGCCAATTTAAATAATCCAAACTTTAGTTATGTTTTACCCTATGCCTATGCTAATTTAGCCGCTGTATTCGATTATGATGTCAAATTGGGGGCCTATGCACAGGGTACTGTGGATGTTACCAAAGCTGTCACAAAAATAGTTCAGGAACCGGTACAAAAAACTAGAGAAGTAACTAATACCATTTCTCTATGAAGATGAGCTTAATATGGCATCAATAAATAAGTCCCAGCCAGTAATGGATTGAACGGGAGCATCTCAGTTTTGCGGTGAGTATAAATACTCAATCAAATGGATGTAGTAATTTAGAAAAAAGTAAAAACAAGACAAAATTATGACTTCACCCGAAATTCAGCAGGCCAAGGAATACTTTCA
>JAYKJI010000088.1:0-23887 GCA_035285405.1 Snowella sp.
AAAAAACTGGATAGATGTTTTGAATTACTTGAAAGTAATCCTTATTCTCATCCTAATATTAAAGCGTTAAGGGGAAACTATCGTGGTTGTTATCGTTATCGAGTAGGAGATTATCGAGTTGTTTATATTGTGGACGAAACTAATGAATTGGTAAATATTATTACAATTGCTCATCGTAGCGAAGTTTATGAATGATCGCTTTTTATCGAATTGGGAAGGGGCGATCGCTGCTAAATTGGGTGATGTGCAAAAAAACTATCGTTACTGTTCTTAATTCTTTAGGAGGCAATATGCTAGTCAGTGTTGAAGGGGTTTACCGCAATGGTCATATAGAACTCAGAGAAAATCCTAATAACGTACCAGAAGGGACTTTTGTAATTGTTACCTTTGTTAAATCGAATGATATTGACTTGGCATCTCAAGGAATTGATCGAGAGCAGGCTAAGACTCTAAGGGTCAGTCTCGCTACCTTTGCAGACGATTGGAACAGCCCTGAAATGAGTGTTTATGACAACTATGATGCAAGCAAAGCTAACGGTTAGTCGCGGGGATGTTGCTCTGGTTCTCTTTCCAAATTCCAATCTGAGTTCCGCAAAGACAAGACCTGTATTGATCGTGCAAGCAGATGATTTGCAGACAGGACTACCTCAAATCATTGTTGCTATGATTACTAGCCAAATGTTTCGGGCAGGGCATCCAAGTCGTGTCACTATTTTGCTAAATTCCCTTGAGGGGCAACAGTCAGGTTTGCTGACAGACTCAGTGGTGATGACCGATAACCTAGCAACGATTGTAATATCGGCGGTTTACCGTGTGATTGGCTCATTGCCGACCGCAGAAATTGATGAAGCATTGAAATATACTCTGGGCTTGTAGCCACCTTTTTTAGCGTTGCCAAATTTTCCTGAAGGGGCGGATCGCTTTTTGAATTGAGAGGCGATCGCACCATGAGCAGCATAAATTGATATAGTTATCGTATGTTCATCAGGCGGTCAAAATGTTGCTAAAAATTGTACAAATCGGTAATTCTCCAGCAATTACAATTCCTCAAGCAATTATGGAACAGTGTGAACTCACAGATGAAGTTGAGGCGATAGTTGAGGGTAAAAGGGTTATTCTGAGTGCTAAAAAGAAAGTGAGAGAAGGCTGGGCTGAGTTATTTGATGATGCTCCTCTTGAAACTGACTTACAGGATTGGTTGAGGGTAGAAAACGAGTTTGAGCGAGAAAATCAATGGTAGAAAGATTTGCCATCGTGTTGGTGGCACTCGATCCAACTAGGGGGTCTGAACTGCAAAAAACTCGACCTTGTGTTGTTGTTTCTCCTAGTGAGATTAATGCTCGGTTAAGAACAGTTGTTATTGCGCCAATCACCAGTACTGTCAAAAATTACCCGACTAGAATCAAAATTGATCAAGAAAATGTGCAAGGCAGTATCGCTTTAGACCAAATTAGAGCGATTGACAAAATCCGAATTATTGCCCAAATTGGCAATCTTGACGAAGGAACAGCAATGCTAGTGGCTGATCGCTTGGTTGAATTTTTTCACTACTGATTGTCACCGAATTTGTTCCGTTTTAGCATCACTTTTGGAGTTGAGAGGCGATCGCTATTTCTGGCTGACCGTTGGTAGAGGAAGGTGTCGAATAATTGTAAATTTTCGTTACGAAGTAAGATTAGATTGAAGAATCCACGCTATAGTTTCTGGAGAATTTATCTTATTCAGCTTATTATGGGTAATCTCCTTAAAAAAGGTTGTTTAGGGTAAGTTAATCTGCCTAATATGCTCTTGGGTACGATACACAGAAAATTTCTGGTGATCGCTCTATCCGAGAGTGATATGCCGAAAGTTTCCATCTATTGTTACTCTCAAGAGTGTTATACGGAAAGTTTTCGTACAGTCAATAGTTAGTTCGTTCTACTGTCTGGTTATTAAAAAAAGTTATTTTTTCAAGAAATTTACATATGCCTGAAGAAAATTCTAAGACAGACGCTTTAGATTATGGTAACAAAAAGATAAAGAATTACAGGAGAGATGCAATCTTTCATCGAAATGCTTATTTTACTTCTCAGATAGCTGCGGTTTTCCTGTCAGGAATAACCCCAATATTAATTATCTGGAATGTTCCAGAGCCAGTTAAAGCTGCTGCTCCAGCACTTGCATCGATTGCAGGTGGCCTTTCTATGTACAGATGGAGAGAAAACTGGATTCGATGTGAAATCACTGCTGAAAAGATGAATGATGAACTTATAAAGTTTAAACTTGTTACAGCAGAATACAAAGATGAAACGGCAGCATCCGAAATTTTTGTGACCAAGATCGGGGAAATTAATGATGCACATTTAAGGAAATGGCGGACTGAGAATGAAGTAGATATGGGTAAGAGAGAACAAGGTTCATCGAGGGGCGAAAAAGATCCAAACGGTTAATAAAGTAGCTGATCGAGTAGGATGGGTTAGTGCGATCACCGATCTGTAGGTTGGGTTGACGAAGGGAAACCCAACATTTCTGTGCAAACAATATCTCCTCTCAAAAACGAATTAATGAATACTATTTTCATTAAATTAATTTGTTGGGTTGTGTTTCTTAATCCAACCTACCGAATTTTTGAGAAACTTGACGGTGATCGCTTTTTATCGAATTGGGAAGGGGCGATCGCCTGTCAAATCTTGAAACTCAAGAATAGGATCGCCGTTTTGTATTTGGCAAAAATTAATTTTGGGGTGGAACCAAACCATACTCGAATAGTGTTCTGAATCTGTGGATAAGATAAATCGTAATGAATAGCCTCTAGAAATACGATCCACAGGTCTAAAACATTACCCAGTCGGATCGTCGATCCATAGAATGGATTAGCACAGCGTAACTCGTCAAAAATATTGATGCTTAAAGGCGATCGCCCCTTGTTTGAGTCTTCCAGTGTAGAAAAATGTTTCCAACCCTGTACCATTAAAATCGCAATTGAAACCGCCATAGTAATCTAGTTCACAACCTAGGCGATCGCCTCGCAACCGATAGCACAAGATCCCCTGGAATGTTAAAAATACCTGAAGATTTAAGGAGATCAGTCCGTCGTAACGGGAAATTTGCTTTACCCTGTTAAAGAAAAGGCCATTATTCATCATTTCCGTGATTCAGCCGTGAAAATTCCCTCCAACGTCATCACGCTTCTTATCGGCATCGTCATTACCCTGATTAGCCTGTGGTATGGCCAAAATCATGGGTTAATGCCTGTAGCTGCCTCTACGGATGCCCAGTCAATTGATAGTATTTTTAACTTTATGATGACCATCGCCACTGGCCTATTTTTGTTAGTGGAAGGAGTCCTCATTTACTGTGTCATTCGTTTTCGGCGACGTAAGGGCGATCAAACCGATGGCCCACCAGTTGAAGGTAACGTTCCCCTCGAAATTCTCTGGACAGCCATTCCCACCATTGTTGTATTTATTCTGGCTGTCTATAGTTTTGAAGTCTATAACAGTCTAGGCGGTCTTGATCCTGTTATTTCAGCCGATAACGCCTCCGACAAAATGGCCATGAATCATTCTGGTCATTCCCATAATCACATGTTGGCCATGGCCCCTCAGTCACGGGTGGCCTTGGGGATTGGAGATAGCGTAGATGAAAATGGAGTCAAACCGTTGGTAGTGGATGTCAAAGGGATTCAGTATGCTTGGATTTTCACTTATCCTGAAACGGGCATTATCTCTGGAGAACTTCATGCTCCCGTTGATCGACCTGTGCAATTGAATATTAGTGCAGGGGACGTGATCCATGCGGTTTGGATTCCCCAACTACGTCTCAAACAGGATGCCATTCCAGGACGCGATTCCACTCTCGTTTTTAAAAGCAATCTCATTGGCGAATACCCAATCATCTGCGCTGAACTCTGTGGTTCCTATCATGGCGGTATGAAATCAATGTTCTATTCCCAAAGCCAAGAAGACTTTGATGCTTGGGTTCAGGCCAATGCCCCAGAAGTTAGCCCCGCTAGTGAACCTGTCGCCTTAAATGTTCAGGACTTGAGTGATAGTGAATATTTGGCTCCCTACGCTCAGGAAATGGGCATTGATCAGAGTCATTTAGCTCAACTTAAACCCAGTCATCACAGCATGATCTAAATAAACTCCCATCCTCCCCATCCTCCCTATCCTCCCCATCCTCCCTATCCTCCCTATCCTCCCCATCTCCCATTCGTTTCCCGACTCGTTTTCCATATTTTTCTCTAACTAACACTATGACCATCTCTGCTGATACCTTGACGGCGAGTCATCCCAAACGAAAATGGACAGATTACTTTACCTTTTGTACAGACCATAAAGTAATTGGTATTCAATATCTCGTTACCTCGTTTCTATTTTTCTTTATTGGCGGTTCCTTTGCGGAAGTAATGCGAACCGAATTGGCCACTCCCAACCCCGATTTTGTCTCGCCAGAGATGTATAACCAGTTCATGACCCTGCATGGGACGATCATGATCTTTCTCTGGATTGTGCCGGCTGGAGCCGCCTTTGCTAATTATCTGATTCCCCTGATGATTGGGGCTGAAGATATGGCTTTTCCCCGTCTCAACGCTGTAGCTTTTTGGTTAACCCCTCCGGGTGGCGTTTTATTAATTGCCAGTTTTTTTGTGGGTGCGCCCCAATCTGGTTGGACTTCCTATCCTCCCCTCAGTTTAATTAGTGGTAAATGGGGCGAGGAAATCTGGATTTTGAGTGTGTTATTGGTGGGAACCTCTTCGATTTTGGGGGCCATTAATTTTGTTACCACTATTTTAAAAATGCGGATGCCCCAAATGGATCTGCATAGTATGCCCCTTTTCTGTTGGGCGATGTTGGCAACTTCTTCTTTGATTTTGCTTTCTACCCCTGTTTTGGCGGCGGCTTTAATTCTGTTGTCCTTTGACCTGATTGCGGGAACCAGTTTCTTTAATCCGACAGGTGGCGGTGATCCTGTTGTTTATCAGCATTTGTTTTGGTTCTATTCCCATCCGGCGGTTTACATTATGATTCTGCCGTTCTTTGGGGTTATTTCTGAGGTAATTCCCGTTCATGCTCGTAAACCGATTTTTGGCTATCGGGCGATCGCCTATTCCAGTCTGGCCATTAGTTTTCTGGGTTTAATTGTTTGGGCCCACCATATGTTTACCAGTGGAACCCCTGGTTGGCTGCGGATGTTCTTTATGGCCACCACTATGCTGATCGCAGTACCAACAGGAATCAAAATCTTTAGCTGGTGCGGAACTCTCTGGGGCGGCAAGATTAACCTCAACTCGGCCATGCTTTTTGCGATCGGTTTCTTAGCATCGTTCCTAATGGGAGGACTAACCGGCATCATGGTGGCCTCAGTTCCTTTTGATATTCATGTCCATGACACCTATTTTGTCGTCGGCCACTTTCATTATGTACTCTTTGGGGGTAGTGCCCTAGCCCTATTTTCTGGCTTTTATCACTGGTTTCCCAAGATGACAGGGCGAATGATCAATGAAAACTTAGGTCGTCTGCATTTTGTCCTGACCTTTATTGGCCTAAATCTAACCTTTTTGCCCATGCACCAATTGGGGTTATTGGGAATGAATCGCCGTATTGCGCTTTATGATGTGCAATTTCAACCCCTCAATCTGGTTTGCACTGCCGGGGCTTACATCATGGCCGTTTCCACTGTCCCTCTCGTCATCAATGTGGCCTGGAGTTTATTTAAAGGCGAAAAAGCGGCCCGTAATCCCTGGCGTGCTTTAACCCTCGAATGGCAAACCGCCTCTCCTCCCATCATCGAAAACTTTGAGGAAGAACCAGTACTTTGGTCTGGCCCCTATGATTTCGGCATTGACTCGGAAAGCCTAGACGAGGAAGATTCCGTAGAGGAAATGTTGGCTAATGTGGTCGCAGAATCTCGCTAATGTCAGACCCATTACATAGAGAAAAGTAGCTCGTTTTCAATCATCGCAAGCTGGATTTACCAATTAATCATCATGCAAGGTTCCATTACGCCAACCAATTTAACGGCCTATACTCAGACCGAAGTCGCAACCCATCATGGTCATCCTGATTATCGAATGTTTGGGATGGTGATGTTCCTTGTGGCAGAAAGTGCCATTTTCCTAGGGCTTTTTACGGCTTACTTGATTTATCGCAGTATGTCTCCGATTTGGCCGCCGGAAGGAACACCGGAGCGGGAATTGCTTTTACCGGCGATTAACAGTGTCATCCTGATTGCCAGTAGTTTTGTCATGCACCAGGGTCAAACGGCCATTCGGAAGAATGATACAAAAGGGCTGCAATTGTGGTTAGGCATCACGGCTCTCATGGGCGCGATTTTTCTCTCTGGACAGTTGTATGAATATTTCCATTTGGAAATGGGCTTAACGACTAATCTGTTTTCCAGTTGTTTTTACGTGTTAACGGGATTTCATGGTTTGCACGTTACCTTTGGCTTAATGCTGATTCTCTCAGTGCTTTGGCGATCGCGGACGGCAGGCCATTATTCTAGTCACTCCCATTTTGGGGTAGAAGCGGCAGAACTCTATTGGCACTTTGTCGATGTCATTTGGATAATCCTATTTATTCTGGTTTATTTGCTTTAGGCTGCAATAAATTATCCCCCTGCTTAGTGGTGGGGGGAGTACGGAGTTTTTACCATTAATGTGATTAGTCTGGAAGGGCTTAGATGGGGTTGACAGAGAACATTCCAGCGACATTCCCTGACAACACGATCGCTCAGAATGAGTACCAAACTTTACCACCTTTCTCAATCACAATCTGATTAATGGAGGATTTTAACTCCAAGATGGACTGCCATAACTGGTTTTGACGTTCTTCAAGTTGCCAAGCCGTCTCCGCATCACGACAATTAATCACTAAGGTCGTTTCTGTCGCAAAGGCATAAATAATAGGGGCAGCAGAGAATCCACTCACATCCAGGATTTTTTGTGCTCTTTTTTGTACTTTACAAAATTGATCTAGGAGTTTATCGACTTTTGTTTTCATAGCTATAGGGAAATTACTTTTATTTCTGTATCTTATTTTACAGTTTGCTATCTAATGTCAGGCTTTAACAAAATTTAAGAAAGTTAGGAATGGCTGGATAAGGGCGATCGCTGAATTAATGCCAACAAAGGCCCTGTCTGTTCTACGCCACGCACACTTAAATCACTGTGACAGAGATAAAGGCGATCGTTAACTCGTGCCAATAAATCCCGCATGATGCGCTCAAAACGTTCTTGATCCGCTTGTAAACTGTTGTCTTCCGTCCATTGCCAGCCAGACCAACCCCGTTCAAAAATGGGGGCCGCAAAAAGCTGAGACGCTCCTCCTTTCTTCCACAGTTCCGATCCCGCATCTAGCCAAAAATGCCAAGGGTGCTGAGTCCGCAGCGATCGATATTGAAAAATAGTCGCCAAAATGATGCGTGGGGATGAATGACCAAAAGTGTGATTGGGTAAGGGATTGGCGGTAATGGTTCCCTGCCGCAGCAATTGAATAAAATCTGCCAAAGCAAAGCGAGTAAGGTTCGCATTTTCGGGATTTTGAGCTAAACGTTGCTCTACTTTCCAGAAATGTTGAGCGGTTTCCATCAACTCTCGTAAAGCCGATACCTGGGAATAGGGCAGCTTGGCCAGCGGCGGAACTAATTCCTGCATAGCCTGGTGCAGCATTTCGAGGGGACTAAACTCAGGACTTTGCGCCACTTCTTTTTGACGTTGTTCAATCCATTCAGAAAGAGATTTGTAAGCGGTGGCCGCTTGATAACCCAAACGATCCCAACGAGCAAAACGCTCAAAGGGTAATAGTCGAGGTTGAGCCAAATCTAGTTGATAACAGGCATCGGCGAGGATTCCTGCCCTTACCGGATCAATGGCTGGCATTAGACGTTGATGTTTTTCCCCAGAATTGTCTTGAGATGTTTGGCTCAAAATCACTAGCATTTCGGCGACATCATCTCGCAACGCTAATCTGCCCAGATTGGGATAAACCAAGGCTAAAAGGGTGAGTAGGGAACGAACAAAAGGGGAACTATGCAGAGGACGCTGCTCATTCAGGGGTTCAATGGGGATCTGGGCGGCTGTGAGCATTTCGATCAAGCTGTAGCGAGCAATGTCATCCAATCCGGGGGCAATAATGGCAATCTCTTCGGGTTTAATCTCGCCGGCTTTAACCGTTTCAATAATCAGATTGGCAGTGGTTCGCAGTAGTTTTGCCCTAGAGGTGGTTTGTAGAGATTGAAGGGTAGGAGGTAAGGATAAATTAGCCAGGGGATCGGTTAACAAAGTTAGAATATTCTCGCCCCAATCTGCGGCTAATCCAGAGGGACAGTCTAGGGCTTCAATTTGGCAATAGCTGGCTAACGTGGCCAGATAATCGGGATCTGCATTGAGTCCTAGACGAATTTTGCCATCAAGGTTATAAGTCAATAATCCCCAGGCTCCCCCCTGTAGGAGCGTTTCAATTAAGTCAGCAGCGATCGCCGGATAATCATCGAGATCATCGGCAAAAACAGCCGTGAATCTTTGTTTCAGTCTGGCTTGATAGTCCTCTTGGGGAAGGAGATACTGCCAATACAGATCATAAATCAAACCATAGGTCAAGAAACCTCGCTCTAAACACCACTGTCGCCAGGCCAACAAAAAACGTCCCCGTTCTGCTGGGGAACAATCCTGCTGTTGATGGTCAGGCCAACTGTTGGCTAATAACGTAGAAATTTCTGTCAAGGGTAAACCGGCAGCCCCCGCTAACTGCATAACATCCAAACTATCTCGTACTAGACGATATTCTGCCGCTAAGGAACGAGGGGTTGCTTGCTTGGCATTCATCTTTCGCCACAAAGCCGTTGCTAGAGCCTGTTCTGTTTCCGGTCGTAATCTCAAGGGAAATTGGGCGGGACAGACGGCTTGTTCAAGAATGAGGGGCCAAAAAAGTAGGACTTCTTCGCTGATAAATCCCAAAGGGGTTTTACATTGCACGGGATAACGCCCTTCCCCAAAGATGGTTAACCGATCAGCTAATTGACGGCGATCGCTTTCATTGGCCGCAAGCACGAGACAGAGATTTGCAGGAACGGCCGGGGTCGCAAAATTGATCACCCAATCCCGAAATCCTTGACAGAGACGCTGAGTTTTACCACTGCGCGTCCTTCCCCTCACCCAAATTGATCGTTCAAACACGATTTCCCCTTCAATAAATCTGCTAAGATACCCCTTATTCTTAAAAGTGCCAGCAAATCCACGAGGCTGACGCTTTTATTTTGTTGCATTAGGATGACTCAGCCATCAATGAAACTCAATACCTTGTGGAATAAAACAACTCAATGGTTGACTGGCCGGACGGAACGCTCTTTAGAGCAAGCCTTTCAAGCCGCGCTTCAAATTAAGGAACTAGAAGATCACTATTTCCAAGGACATAAAGTTTCAGCCGATTCGATCGCCTATGGTGCTAGTGTTATTACTTATTTTACAACGGAAGTTAAACAGCATCTCCAAACCATTCAGGTCAATCTTGCGGCCTTCAAAAAAACGCCACATTTTCAACCAGTTGTCCCTGACATTGTAGAAAACAATCAACCAAAAGATAATTCATTGACGGGACAAGATGAGGTTAACTATCTTTTAGAAAAACTTCAGTTTATTGATGGGATGGTAGCGCGATATTCTACTCTCGCCATAGAACCGGTCTCTTCAATTGCGATCGCTCCTGCCGCCTTACCCCCATCAGAGATTCTTCCCCCAGCCAGGATTATGGATAATCAACGGAAAGCTCGACCCATGCCCAAAAATAGCTCGCGTTATCTTCGCCCCAGTGATGGCAATCAGAAGTTAGACAGTGCCTCCCGTAAGACGGGGATGTTACCCCGCTCTTTTTTAAGAACTCTAAATCGTCTTAAGCAGGAAATGGATCCTCAATCAGGGGAAAAGGAGGAAGAGGTCTTAAATCAGTACCGCAGTGCCCGTTATAAAACAACGCTCTCGGTCAAATTTTTATTGATGTTGATTATTATTCCCCTGCTAACCCATCAACTCACCAAGACTTTTTTTCTGACCCCCATTGTCGAAAAGTATTTTGATAACCATTTAGAAATGGTTTTTCTGAATCAGAGTTTAGAAACAGAAGCTTTTGAAGAATTGAAACATTTTGAGGATACCTTGCGTTTTCAAGGGTTGATCCAACCAGAAAAAAGGTTATCGACGGAAGAGATCGATGAAAAACTTAAGGAAAAGGCTCAGGAAATTTCCAATAGTTACCGCCATGTGGGAGCCAATGCGATCGCCAATATTTTTGCCGATCTGGTATCTTTAATTGCCTTTGTCATTGTTTTAATCAGTAGCCGGGAAGAAATTGAAGTTGTTAAAGAATTTATTGATGAAATTGTCTATGGTCTGAGCGATTCAGCTAAGGCTTTTTTAATCATCCTATTTACTGATATGTTTGTGGGCTTTCACTCTCCTCACGGCTGGGAAGTAATTCTTGAGAGTATTGCTCGCCATTTTGGGCTACCGGAAAACCGAGATTTTAATTTTCTATTTATTGCCACCTTTCCCGTTATTCTAGACACAGTGTTTAAATACTGGATTTTCCGCTACCTGAATAGTATTTCCCCTTCTTCAGTGGCCACCTACCGCAACATGAATGAATAGCATTGCTTTTTAATAAAAAATAATGACAAAATCCTTGCCAGTAGGAAGTCAGGCTTTAATATTGTAATGGGAATCACTGCCATCTCCAGCGATCGCCCTTTCCCCCACTCCTCACCCTGCCGCTCTTCTTTGGTTAATGCCTCCAATCCCCTATGAAGAAAAGACCCTCGTTAATTATTTTGGTCAGTACATTAACGCTCCTGAACGGAGGGTGTGGATCCCCTGGTGGAAATCAAGCTCCTCCTTCGCCTAGTCCGAGTGTTTCTCCTCCCCCTCCGCCTCCCCCTAGTCCCAGTCCCCAGGCAGCAGCCCCTCTTCCCTCTGCTAGTCCAAATAGTGCCGTTACCTTAGGTTTAATTCCCTCCACTAAACCGAGTCAACGTCGTCAAGAGATCTTATCG
Organism: Snowella sp.; assembly: GCA_035285405.1. Taxonomy (GTDB): domain Bacteria; phylum Cyanobacteriota; class Cyanobacteriia; order Cyanobacteriales; family Microcystaceae; genus Woronichinia. The sequence goes on from JAYKJI010000088.1 coordinate 11,029, forward strand.
GGTCGAACTAATCCTTTCGCCCTGATTCCTCTCCAGGCCACTATTCGCGAGTCCGTTTGCAAAGTCCCACTCCTTAAACCCCAGGCTGCCCAAGCCGCGACTGTGCCTACGTCCACTGGCCAGCCGGTTAGTAATCGCAATGCGGCCAAAACGGTAAAGTCTTCTGCTCAATCCTCTCGCCCACCAGCAAAGACGGGCAATAACCCAACGGTTGCAACTCGTCCCTCTCAGACCGTGGTAAATCCCTCGCTTAATCCGAAGAGTTCCTTTAATCCCTTTAATCCTCTTCTGAATCAGATTACGTCTCTGCTTCCCTCAATTCTTAATCCTTCTTCTCCATCGGCTACCGTTCCCCCCAACACAAGCAATTCCCCGACGAATCCAAAAACAACAGTGGCAAAAACAGGGAAAAACCCTAATTCTGCAATCATTGCCAAAGCACCCTTTCGTCCTGCGGTATCTGCTCCTATTCCAGTTGATGCTCAGGGGGTAGAAGTGTCTGGTGTATTAAAAATTGGCAATAAACCTTTTGCGATCGTTAAAGCCCCTGGGGAACCCGTTGCTCGCTATGTAACCACAGGCGCGAGTCTCTCTAATGGCAGAGTGAGAGTTACTGCCATTGATACTAGTCTCGATAATCCAGGGATTACAGTAGAACAATATGGGGTAACGGTCAGTAGAGCAGTGGGTCAAGCGCCAGAAGGCATTCCCAATCCTACGGGATCTCCCTCTAATGGTCAAACCAATAGTCAAACTAATAGTCAAAATGCGGTTTTTAGCGTCTATCCATCCCAGGTAATTAACCCCCAAGTTCGTGCTGGTTCTGCTCCCTTAGCTACCCTGACGGGGCCACAGACACAGGTAATAGCCCAACTGCCCACTGAGGGTGAAGGCGATCGCGTTGCACCAACATTTCAAGCCGTTCCGAAGGGGCCAACTTCTGTCGCACTTATACCTCCAGATAAGAGTGGTTTTGGTGAAGTTCGTGGTTTATCTTTACTAACTCTCAAGATTCAGGTGGGAAGTTACGGGATGACAAGATCTTCCGGGATCATTTGTAATGCGGGGAAAGACCCTATCAAGGTTAAGGAATTAACGCTTCAACTAGAGGATAAGACGAATAATACTATTTTAGACAGTTTATTCATCAGTTTTTATAATGCGTATAGTCTCAAATATGGTCAAAAATTGGAATTTGATGGCAGTCTTCCCAATCTTCGTGGGCGCAATTTAAAGGATATAACGGTTAAGTTGATTGATTGGTCAAGTGGAGGTAAATCCTCTTCCTAATTTGATTTATTCTATTGACTCTGGAGAATTTTTTAAACAATGTTAGTCTCATCAGCGATCGCGGTTGAAACCAGTCGGGAAAAAATTAGTTATCCTCAACTCCCTCTTGCCGTGTATCGAGAAATCGCGGCTCATCTGGGGCAAATTGAGGGGGTTATAACATTTTTAATTGCTCAATCCTCTACTCATTTTGACTATAGCCAAAGTCAGGTGGAGGCATTGGAAATTAACTATCCTCAAAATTTACCTACTCAGGAAAAGGTTTATTTAGAAGCAATTCTGTCTTATTATGCTCAACGTTATGGAGATTATCAGCGAGTTACCCTTTCAAAAGATGACTGAGTTATGGGGAAATTAGAGAGTTTGAGGGCGATCTCTGTTTGGAGTTTTGTGCTTAGAGTAGCGATCTCTTTTAAAAGTTGAGAGTTAATCGGCGATCGCTGTCAATCTTCCTATTTTTGTAGGGGTGCGAAGTTTGTGACAAAAATCAACTAAATTAGTATGAAATTGGGTTATGGATTAGAACAAATCAGCAATGAGTCACAAGCAACGCTATCTGAATTTATGTCAATTGATTAATGCAGGACTTCCCAAACAAGATTTACGATGATCAACTACCAAGCGACATATAAAATGTCAAACTTGTTTTGCCATAATTTTTTTGGCGACAGATGCTTAAGGTCGGAATCTCCTGAGCAGTCCAGTACTTAGGATCATGTTCAACGGCAATTTCCCCCCCTGACTCTAAGAGATTGTGAGAGGCGATCGCGATTAAAACCGATTCATAGAGATTGCTCTCGTAGGGAGGATCAAAATAAATATAATTAAAAGGATTTCCTTGCCAATGACCTAACTGAGTTAAGACATGGCCCCGTATTACCGTAAAGGTTTGGGATGATTGAGCGACTTTCTGCCAATTGCTCTGAATCACTGCACAAGCCTTGCCGGATTGTTCAATCCCTACCACTTTTTTGGCTCCTCTCCCCAAGGCCTCGGCTCCCATCGAACCATTGCCCGCACAGAGATCTAACCAGGAACAGCCCCCAATATCCCGCCAAATATTAAATAAGGCAGTACGAACCTTCGCTGTCGTTGGACGAGTGAGTTGACCGGGTAAGGTCTTCAGTTCTCGATTACCATAAATTCTCATACCATCAGCAGAAAATCAATTAATCAGAATTGTGGGAAGAATCCTCTGTTGGTGAACTCACTTCTTCCTTAAATCCCCGCAACGTTTTCCCTAAAGCTGACCCAATCTCAGGAATTTTTTTGGGGCCGAAGATTAATGCCACGGCCACCAGAATCACAATCACTTCCGGCCATCCTAATCCAAACATTCTTTGCTCCTAGCCATTTGTCGGCGATCACCCCAATAGAACTGGGGTAGTAACCACTATAGCAAAGGCAGATCCCTCTATCTAAAAGATTTCTGTCATCAAGGATTGTTTCAAGATACTCACCCCTTTTTTGAGGCGGCGAGACACCGTAATCACACTAATTCCCAATTGATCAGCCGTTTCCCGTTGGGTTAAATCGTGCAGAAAAACAAATTCTAAAATATGGCGTGTCCGATCTTCTAGTAGAGACAGAGCCTGATTCAAACGAATTTGATCTTCGGAACTCAATTGGAAGCTACGGTATTCACTTTCGCATAAACAATCGCCTAAATTGACTGTCCCTTCCTCATCACTATTAACACGGGCATCTAAACTGAGGGGTTCTCGATTCTGCCAAGCTAACTTAATGTCTTGCCACTCTGTCAGGGAAATCTCTAACTTTTCTACCAGCTCTAAATCACTCGGTTGACGATTAAAACGGCTTTGAAAGGCTTGTTGTTCTAAGGTCGCTTGCTGACCAATCTCTAGCCAACGCCGAGGAATACGGACACAGTAGCCTTTATCTCTTAAATAGTGCTGAATTTCTCCTCGAATATAGGGGACAGCAAAGGAGCTAAAGGCATGACCCTTATCTAGGTCAAAGCGTTCAATCGCCCGAATTAATCCCAAACAACCAACTTGTACCAAATCCTCATAGCCTTCTACACACTGTTTTCCCCAATGGTGGGCTTCTTTACGAACCAAACCAATATTCAACTCCATAATACGATTACGAAGATGAGTGGTCTTTGACTCTCGATAGGCTCGAAAAAGCGTTAGGGTTTCAATTTTAAGGGATTCTTTAGCGGTGGTAGGCATAATAACACTCTTAATAGTTAGTAAGAACAATTAAGATTGAATAAATTGATTAATGAGATGAGAGAAAAAGCAAAAAAGCCAATAAATTCAAGAACAGGATTAACAATCGCTTATCCACTAATGTAAGTAAACTTACTTATATTGGCAACGGCATAATTAACCAAATTATCTGAGGTTGTAGAATTCAATGACCATAATTACACGGAGAGGTTAATAAATTTGTGCGAAAAACGAGGGATTTCCGTTCTATTATATATGTAATCATTATAGGAAAAGGCTGCAATAAGAACCGATATCGACGGATTAAACGCAATAAAACACAACATTTGTTAAAATCTCGTCATTATTAAATTTCAAAAAAAAGAGGGGCGATCGCCCCTAGGAAAAAACTCACAGATTCTGTGTTTAGTCAAGGCGTTAGGATTCTACCTTGGCATAAAAAATACCACGCACTTTAACATCAACCGGCTCCTTCGCCCCTAAGTCCGTATCAGAGGGTTGGATGCTTTCAAAAATCCCGCCAATTTCTCCCGTTTCTCCATCAACCTGGGTCACTTGTAGGGAAAGAGTTCCTTTGCCGATGGGGGTTTGCTTGACATTAGTACGTTGTAACTCTTTGCTATCTGCCGAGGCTGGTAGGGCAACAGCATTGTCATAGCCGGTATAAACCCCACGAGCTTTGGGATCTAGGAAACCGGCTCCTCGATAGGAAGGCACTTTAAAAGTACCGACAAAATCTGTAGAACTGTTAATTGAGGTAAAGCCAGGTTCAGTCTTGCCGACAAAGTTCTTAATGGTAAAGAAGAAAGGAACCTCTTCTCCACCGGGTAAAAGAACCGTGATCGGTTGAAAGTCAATACCATCTCTTTCTTTAAAGGTTAATACTCCGTCGTTACTGACCAGAACCGATCCTCGGATTTGCTCCAGACTAGTGGTGTAACGGGTTAAGAGTTTACCTTGAACAAATTCTGCTGATTGGCGTTTGTTAAGGGGTTCTTCTTTAACAAAAAATTGTTGTGGCTCTAAGCATAGGTCAGCTACCGTATATGTCGAGTTAGCTTCTACGGCGATGGTCCCTCTGGTAAAGGAAGAAATGGCAGGGCAAGCGTTGGCTAGTCCTGTGCCAACAATTTCATCGTAGGTAAGTTGGCTTTTGTCAACCGCTAGGGCTGATCCACTATGCAAAAAGGAAAGAATACCTAGACACAGTGATAAAAAGGCAACGATTATTGAACGAAACCTCATGGTCAACCTCGCTTGGTCAATCTCAAATTAGTAGTTTCTTGCCCTGAATAAGACTTACGCATGGTGTAACCAAATAATATCGAGGGCAAGTTAGGCTATTGTTATCGGGATCTACTTTATCAAACTTTCGTTACCTTCCTGCGTTATCCTTTGGTGAATTCTTTGCGTCCCCTGATCTTCTATAGTGAGGGATGGCTTACTTTTCTTTAAGGACTAAGGATTTATCTCCATGACTGACGGACAATACTTTAATGATACACTTCAACAATTGGTTGCCCTCGTGGAGTCATTGTCCCAATTCTGTGGCCAAGATAGCGATCGCCTGTTGGCATTACTGAGGACGTTGGAAAGTTTACATCGTCAGATTCGCACAGAGCAATTTGAGCCATCGCTTCCCAATACGCGCAAGGATCTCTACGATTTTTTAAAAGATGTGGAGGAAAGTGGTGGTTGGCCCTATATTGAGCGTGGTAAACTCCAAACGTTTTTGCAGCACTGGATGCCCCCAGAGGAATCATCCGACGTGATCTCTGACTTTCCCGAAAAGGATTCTTCCCAACCCGAATAAAGACAAGGCCAAGTCTCATTGAACTGGGGCGCTAGGATTCGAACCTAGGAATGGCGGGACCAAAACCCGCTGCCTTACCACTTGGCTACGCCCCATCGACGAACCTTTGTCATCATAACAGAACTATCGGGGAAGTTGTCAAGCGATTTTTAAAAATTTATGTTGACTCTCGATTAAACCCACTAAATTCGGCGATCGCTGCCGTTTAACCTCTCTCCAACAGGCCTCTCTGTCCAGCCCCTGTCCCCCTAAACTTCCTGAGATGGGAAGATTTTTGGTATATCTCATAACATTTCGCAGATTATTTAGGACGTAATATACAACGTCTATGTTGTTTATTTAAGATGAATACTGCTCTTTTTTCTCCTCATCCATCTATTCTGCTTAATTTCTACGAGGTTGCTTAATTCTTACCATGATTAATCGATTAGGACGACGCAAATTTTTATTGTACGGTTCGGCTACGCTAGGAACTAGCTTACTATTAAAAGCCTGTGGTGGTGGAGAGCCTACGACAACAACTTCCCCTGCTGGGGAAACCAGTCCAGCATCAACGGCGGCTGGTGGTGGTGAAACAGTTAAGGTGGGAATCTTACATTCTCTCAGTGGCACAATGGCAATTAGTGAGGCCACCGTTGTTGATGCAGAAATGCTGGCAATTGAAGAAATTAATGCAGCAGGTGGCGTTCTGGGTAAAAAGATTGAACCGATTAAGGAGGATGGAGCCTCAGATTGGCCCACCTTTGCCGAAAAAGCCACTAAATTGATCGATCAGGATAAGGTGGTAGCGATATTTGGTTGTTGGACTTCTGCGAGCCGGAAAGCCGTATTACCTGTTTTTGAATCTAAAAATCATATGCTCTGGTATCCCGTACAATACGAAGGTCAAGAGTGTTCTAAGAATATTTTCTATACTGGGGCGGCCCCTAACCAGCAAATTGAACCAGCGGTGGATTGGTTACTGAAAAATAAAGGGAAAGACTTTTTCCTCGTGGGATCTGACTACGTTTTCCCTCGTACTGCCAATACCATTATCAAAGAGCAGTTAAAGGCAAAAGGTGGCAAAACCGTCGGTGAAGACTATTTACCCCTAGGTAACACCGAAGTAACCCCGATTATTACGAAGATTAAACAGGCCTTACCTAAGGGCGGGGTAATTTTTAATACCCTGAATGGAGATAGCAATGTCGCTTTCTTTAAACAGATTCAATCTGCGGGTTTAACCCCCGACAAATACCCCGTGCTATCAGTTAGTATTGCTGAGGAAGAAGTTCAACAAATTGGCAAAGAATATCTGCTAGGTCAATATGCTTCCTGGAACTATTTTCAAACCGTTGACACCCCCGCTAACAAAAAGTTCGTAGAAGCTTTTAAAGCTAAATATGGCCCGGATCGTGTGACGAATGACCCTGCTGAAGCAGCCTATATTGCTGTTTATCTTTGGAAACAGGCCGCAGAGAAAGCTGGAACCGTTGATGATCTTGAAAAGGTACGGATGGCAGCGATCGGTCAGGAAATGGATGCTCCCGAAGGCAAGGTTAAGATGTACCCTAATCACCATATTTCCAAGACGGTTCGTATCGGTCAAGTCAATAAGGACGGTCTGTTCGATATTGTCTGGGCGACGGAAGGCCCCGTTGCGCCGATTCCCTGGAACCAGTTTGTTCCAGAAACTAAGGGCTATAGTTGCGATTGGACACGCACGGATATTAAACCCCCTCAAACCCCTGGTAAATTTAAGGACGCAGCTAAAAAATAAGTTGATTTAGATTCCTCCTAACTCATCTTTTGTAGCTACTGTGCACATAAGTCATAAAATCCCCCCTAGCCCCCCTTTCAAAGGGGGGAAAAAGACAAATAACGGTTAAAAGTCCCCCTTTCAAAGGGGGATTTAGAGGGATAAAACCTAAAAGTGTACCTTTTTTTGAAGATGTGTGTACACAGTAGCCTTTTGTAGGGGGGAAAGCATTGGCAATAAACCAACAGCAAACTTATTGAAGCGTCTTAAACATGGTAGGGAGTGAAATTTTGTGTCTGCATTATTAGAAGGTCTATTTAACGGGATTAGCATTGGTTCGGTACTATTGATCGCGGCTTTAGGTTTGGCGATCGTTTTCGGACTGATGGGGGTCATTAATTTGGCTCACGGAGAATTGATGATGTTAGGGGCCTATACAACCTATGTGGTTCAAAATGTTTTCAAACCTTTGGGAGAGCCGGTTTTTAGTTTTTATATTTTGGCTGCTTTGCCGATCGCCTTTTTGGTGGCTGGATTAGTGGGTTTGGCTTTGGAACGAACGGTGATTCGCTATCTTTACGGACGACCCCTGGAAACCTTGCTGGCCACTTGGGGCGTAAGTCTGATCTTGCAGCAATTTGTTCGCAGTGTAAATGGTCTATTGGTGATTGCGATCGCGATTTTTTGTGGTTTATATTTTGGTGGTCTTTGGTTTTTGAGTCGCAGAGTCGATTGGGAGCAAATTCGCAGTAAGGCCAGGGTGTTGTTCTTTTTTCTCTCGGCAGCGATCGCGGCAGTGGGAGGTTTTATCATTGCTCAGACCCAACAGGATAGTCTAATTCGCCCTTGGTTTAGTGCCAGAAATGTGGATGTGACGGCTCCTGCTTGGCTCAGAGGCGGTTTACCTTTTGCTGGCTTTCAATTGCCCTATACACGTGTTTTTATTATTATCCTGACCATTCTCTGCATTATTGGCATTATTCTCTTTTTTAACCGTTCCAACTGGGGGTTACGGATTCGGGCTGTGACCCAAAATCGAACCATGAGTGCTTGTTTGGGGATTCCCACTGCTCAGGTGGATGCCCTGACCTTTGCGATCGGCTCTGGTTTAGCAGGGATTGCTGGATGTGCCATTAGCTTTCTTGGCTCAGTTGGCCCCAGTACGGGACAAAACTATATTGTTGATACCTTTATGGTGGTAGTCGTCGGCGGTGTGGGCAATCTTTTAGGAACCATTATTGCTGCCATGATCATCGGTATTTTGAGCTACTTGATCGGTAGTGGAACCTTTGCCCTCATCATTCCCCCGGAGGGTATCCTACAGAATGTGGTAGATTTCTTTAACTTTTTTGCTACCACTAGTATGGCCAAGGTGATGATCTTTATCTTGATCATTCTTTTCCTCCAAATTAAACCCGCCGGTATTTTTGCCCCCAAAGGTCGGACGGCAGAACTGTAATCTATCTTTACTGAGTTTTTATTATGGTGATCGAGACAGATATTCAGTTATCCCAACGGCAACAAAAAAAGCGTAAATTGTGGATTGAAGTGGGTGCGATCATGGCGATCGCGATAATTTTTGCGGTGATTTTACCGTTGGCCTTACCTGCTTTTCGCCTGAGACTATTGGGGCGTTTTGTTTCCTTGACCATTGTTGCGTTAGGAATTGATTTAATCTGGGGTTATACCGGACTTCTCAGCTTAGGACACGGCATCTTTTTTGCCTTAGGAGGTTACGGTTTAGCCATGTATCTCAATTTGCAATTACCGGCGGGTCAATTGCCAGAATTTTTCAGTTTGTACGGCGTAGCCGAATTGCCCTGGCTATGGCAACCGTTTCATTCTTTACCAATTACCATTATTGCTATTTTTATTATTCCCAGTATTATTGCGGGTTTACTCGGCTATCTTATTTTTCGGAATCGTATTAAGGGCGTTTATTTTTCCATTCTAACCCAGGCAGCCCTGCTGGTTTTTTATAATTTCTTTAATGGTCAACAAAAACTGATCAATGGCACCAATGGCTTGAAAACCGATACCCAAAGTATTTTTGGCTTATTAGTTAGCGATAATCGGGTACAAATTGGTTTTTATGAAATCACGATTATTAGCTTAATTTTGGTATATCTAGTCTGTCGTTGGTTAACCAGTGGACGTTTTGGACGGCTGTTAGTCGCCATTCGCGATGATGAAAATCGGGTGCGTTTTACTGGTTATGATCCCACTGGGTTTAAGGTTTTAGTCTTTGCTATTTCGGGGGCGATCGCCGGTTTATCAGGCGCACTTTATACAGTACAAACGGGCATTATTACCCCCAGTATTATGGAGGTAGCCTTTTCCATTGAAATGGTGATTTGGGTGGCGGTAGGGGGTCGAGCCACTCTCGTGGGGGCTGTATTAGGAACCCTATTAGTCAGACTCGCGCAAAGTTCTTTAAGTGAACAATTTCCAGAGGTTTGGGTTTTCTTTCAAGGGGCATTATTCCTGATTGTCGTGACTATTTTACCCAATGGCATTGTCGGTTGGTTTCAGGAATCGGGTTGGCAACAATTGCGATCGCTGTTTGGCTTTAAGCCTCAAGTTGCCACCTATCCCAGTTTAGAAGCAGATCCCGAAGTACAACAGGAACGACGAGAAATTGATCATCAGTAATTTTTAGATGAGGTTCCAAAGACTTAATTCATTCAGTTCTGTTGCTAATTTTTCTAGGATCTTGAGGGCATACAGGGAACTCCGAATCAAGTTAAAACCGGCGATCGGTTGAGATATTAATGCCTTGGTTAACGGCCAAGTCTGTAATTCTCCGGCTGAATTGTAAACTTGACTTAAATCCGGCAAAGATTGATCAATTTCATCGCTAATCACCCGTAGGATCGCTACTGGAATTTGTTGGGCTGCAAAAAATTTTAAAATGGCGGCCCCTTCCATATCCACTACTTGAACTTGATACCTTTGTCCTAAATTTTGCTTTTCTTCTGCCTCAGTAATGACGCGATCGCTGCTTAAATTCTCCACTAATTGAACTTTATGATCTAATTTTTCTGCTAAATAACCCGTTACGGAAGAATCACAAAAGAGAAGTTGACCGCTTTCTAAATCTAGACAAGAACGATACAAAACAACTTGACCTAGTTTGATCTGGGGAGAAAGACTACCTGCCAACCCCATTACAATGATCCCTTGAGGAGAAATTTCCCCCATTTTCTGGAACATTAATCCCCTGAGTAACGCTTTCTCAACTGCCTTTCCGCCAACAGGAATTGCTAAAATAGAAGGACAAGTAGACTTTTTTTTCCAGCCCTTCATCACTGCTTGATATTCTGAACCCTGGGGAACCAAGATTGTATCCAGAGCCGGAGGTAAACTAACGATAGGTGAATTCATTAGCAATAATATTGTTAAGAAAAGTATCAGAGATAAAGTAAACTAGGCTCAAAAATCACGTCCTTATAGATCACTTTTTAGCTTTAAAATAGTTCTAGTAATTGCTCTGTTGTTTTTTCGATATTAAAAAACGTTTCAATCTTTGCTCTGGCTTGACTCGTGATCATTGCCATTTGTTCAGATTGGGAAAGACATTGAATAATTTTATCGGCAAGAGATTGGGAATCGTTTGGAACGGCTAGAAAACCAGATACCCCATCCTCAATAAGTTCAGGAATGCCAGAAATCTGAGTCGAAATCACGGGAATTCCCACTGCCATTGCTTCCATTAAGACAACCGGAATACCATCGCGATCGCCCTTAAGATCCTGTTTACAAGCCAGAACAAAAATATCTGCTTCTCTCAGCCAGGGAAAAACTGCCTGGTGAGATAAAGAACCCACTAAGGTAATCTGAGAACTGAGTTGATGTGCTGTAATTAATTGCCATAATTTTGCTTTTTCCGGGCCATCACCCCCTATTTCTAAATGAAAATTAATACCCTGATTTCGTAAAGTAACTGCGGCTAAAATGAGAGTATCAAATCCCTTTTTTTCTACAAATCTACCTAGAGACTTTATCCTAACTGTTTCCGAAAAGCTTGATTTTGATTGAAAAGTATAGTCATTTAAATTAATACCACAATGAATAACCTTTACTTTTTCAATTTGAATCTGATTAATTTTTGTCTTTAAAAATTGGCGGTTATATTCAGAAATAGTCACAGCACACTGACATCGATTAATCTTTTGTTCTATCAACCAGCAGCGTTCAAACAGATCATTAGCATGAGATGTAAAACTAAAAGGAATATTGGCTAAAAGTGCGCCATACATTCCCACTTGGGTAGAGACATAGGCAAAATGAATATGGAGATGCTCACATTGATTATGCTGTAAAATTCTCGCAACGGCACTCGCTTGCCAGAAATGATAGAGCAATTTTAAGGCTGTTGAATTAAAGAAGCCTAAATGGAGAATGTCTTGTAACATTAATCCCATGATTGCTAGATAGCGAAAGGGATTTTGTCGAAAAACAGCAAAATTATCTTGTAAAACTGCGAGCCAATGTCGCTCATATAAGAAAGTTGTTCTCGCTAGTAATTGCTGAAGATTAGCATCTAGTTCAGGTAAGTGAGGACGATCAATGGAGAGAGACGTAATGGTAATATTGTGTTGTTGTAAAGCCAATATTTCTCCATAGACAAAAGTAGCAGAGAGAGAAGGAATTTCCGGTGCAAGATAGGCGATTTTTTTCATCGATTGACAGAGAATGATATCGGAATAGCGGTTAGAATGGGCTTGAACCCCTGAAACTTGGCTGGCTTTACTCTTAATGACCTAATCTAGTAAGCGTGGTCTTTATTGATTATGATATCTAGAGCGGTTTCTTGGCTATCAGAACAAAGGTAAATCTGACTGAACTGGCCATTAAACTCATTCTTCCGGCCAAAATTCAGCCTTTGCCCTACTAATCAATTAGAAGCATGGACATTCTCTGTACCCGCCCACGTTGCTCTCGTATTAATCCTTTTGCAGATCTGGACAATCGTAATACATTGCAAACGGCTCAACAAAAGTTTTGTACCAGTTGTGGAATGCCTTTAATTTTGGGGGGACGCTATCTACCAGTTAAGTTATTGGGTCAAGGTGGTTTTGGGGCTGCCTTTTTAGCTCTAGATCGTTTTACTCCGACTATGCGTTTTTGTGTAGTTAAACAATTTCAACCTACCGGCGATCTGAGTCCGGCGCAAATACAAGTGGCATTAGGGCTTTTTGAGCGAGAAGCATCGGTTTTAGAGAAGTTAGGCAATAAGCATGATCAGATTCCAGACCTCTTTGCCTTTTTCCCCTTGGTGGTGGATAACCCTAGAACAGGAAAATCAGATCAGTTTTTTTATCTGGTGCAGGAATTTATCAATGGCAAAAATCTAGAGGATGAACTAGCCGATCGCGGCCCTTTTTCGGAATCAGAAGTGCTCAATGTATTGGAGGAAATGCTCAAGATCCTAACCTTTGTTCATGATAAGGGTTCTATTCACCGCGATATTAAGCCGTCCAACATTATGCGAGATCAGGAGGGCACTCTGTTTCTCTTGGACTTTGGAGCCGTTAAGGAGATTGCGGTGGGTTCTGTCCCAGGGGGTGGCTCTACAGGGATTTACTCAATGGGTTTTGCACCCCCCGAACAAATGTCAGGAGGTCAAGTCTATCCGGCGACCGATCTCTATGCCTTGGCTATTACCTGTCTTTATTTATTGACGGGAAGATCCGCCCAGGATCTCTATGATTCCTACCACAATACTTGGCACTGGCGACAATTCGCTCCCCAGGTCAGCGATCGCTTGGCCCAGGTGATTGATCGATTACTATTACCCACACCAAAGGATCGTTATCAATC
>JAYKJI010000089.1:0-14165 GCA_035285405.1 Snowella sp.
ACGAGTTTATCTTTAATTCGCGAGAGCACTTATACTCTCGTACAACTCTTGACAACTTTGCATCTGAGGCAAGGCTAGTTCCTGCCCCAGATCTGAATTTTGATACCTCAGATGGTCATTTCATAGCATATAAGAAAAAGTCAGATAGTGCTGTTGATAACGATTACTTCAAAACGCTCGGAGAAAAAGTTCTCAATCACGTTTTTGATCTATCTACAGATGAAACACAATCGAAATTAATTGAGAAATCTGGGCTTGATGTTGAACACCACGATTCGCCTCTTTCTCTTCATGTTTACAATCTTCTGTGAGGTCACATACCATGATAGTTTTAGTCAGAGTTCCATATCTCTCAGAGTATAATTTGCTTGATGTGCGCGAAGAACCAGTTATTTCTTCGCTTGCTGGCTACTTGGATAATGTTGGTGTTCCCTTTAAAGTTTTTGACTTTCACCTAGATCGCTCTACTAACATTGATGCCCTCAAAGAAAGTGGAGCTGAAACTTATGTTATAGGTGTTCGAGGTACTGGACTGCACTGGAAATATGCAGAAAGAGTGGCAATTCATTTATTGCAAGGCACGGATGCCAAAATTGTATTTTATGGACAGACAGGTAAATTAGAGCATTGGCAAAGCCCATATCCTGAGCGAACTAAGGTGATCCATCATGATGAACATGCCTTTGCAAAAGAACTCAATTTGCCAGTAAATGGTTTCAGTTTTACCTCAGGTCTAAGACACTACCCCTATGGACTTCAATATCTCGATTCGATGGGGGAGAGAAGAAATTTGTTCAAAGCAACAATTGAAACGACTCGTGGCTGCCATTTTGGTTGCAAATTTTGTTTCATAAATCACGGTCATAACTACTCTGAACGTTATACGAGACGATCTAATGATGATGTACTGGCTGATATGCTCAATTACCTGAGTTCAGGAATCTCAAAATTCTGGTTTTACGACTCTGAATTTATTGGAGCGGATCGTTCTCAGTATTCACAGGTTGAGAATTTGTTAACACGTATACGTGATGAATTGCCACGAGTAGAGATTATGATCTATAGCCGCGCTGATACGTTAGAGCGTTTCAATAAATATCAATTACTTGCAGATGCAGGAGTTAACTCAGTTTTGCTAGGCATTGAATCCTTAGATGCTCAAGATCTAAAGGCAATGAATAAAGGACAGTCAGCAACGACGGCTCGTGAAGCAATATTAGCATTGAGAGATCATAAAATATTTTGCAATCTTTCGTTCATTCTATTTAACAAGACAGCATCGGTGCAAACTATTCGCGAGAATCTTGATCGTTTTATAGAGTTGTATCAGGAAAAGGACTTTATATACGTAGGTCAAACTCTTTACTTTTCTTATGCATTTGAATCTGACTGGGCACCTAATCCTAAACTGAGACAACTTTCTGGTCAAACTCGACTTGGCGGTTCAACAACTTCAACACGCACCCCTAACGAGGGTGTTACTTTTGATCCTTCCCTTGAACCTTATGCGGAAATCTGTCGAATTATAAACTATGAACAGGTGCGAAAGTTGTGTGAACTCAACCTAGCAAAGGAACATCCAAATTCAGATCTACAAAAGCCAATTGTTCATAGGTGGGCGGCGTTGTTAACACTATTTACGTTGAATCTTATGGTGGTTGCCCTTGATGAGTTTGAAGCTGGAATACTTAATGTTTTTTCTGTACCAAAGTATGAGGATTGGGTTTACGCTTGTTACAAACAATTTAATGAAAAGATTTTGCCCCAAAGATGGGCGCATACAATTACCGATCAGTATGGCTATTTCCCAGGTGATTGGAACGGCTGGGAAATAGCCATACCATCAATTGCCTAGATCCCAATTTTTGTAATTTACTTGGTAACAATCATGAAAGATAAAGTTGTGTTTATTTCTGGCAGTGCTAGAGGGCTTGGAGCCTCTTTAGCAGAATCTTTCTATCACGATAACGCTAATGTGTTTTGTGCTAGTAGAAGTGGCGAAAAGCCAAAATCACTTGAAAATACTGATCCGAAGCGAGTTGGCAGTGGAACTTTAGATATTTGCGATTACCCTAGTTGTGAACAGGCAATTTCTCAATGTCTTTCAATCTTTGGAAGGATTGATATTCTTATCAATAATGCATCAGGTTTCTTCGGCAGAAAGAAAATCGGAGATTATTCGCCTGTTGAACTTAGATCTGAGATTGAAACAACCTTGCTTGGAGCCATCAATCTTACTAATGTTTTTGTTGAGCGTGCTGCTCTAGAAGAGATAAATCAGCATATTATATTTATTTCCTCAACTTCAGGACTGTCAAGAGAAGGTGGCAATGAGTTATTCCCTGTTTATGCTGCTGCTAAAGCTGGCATTATCCGATTTGCAGAGTGTATCAACGCTTCTACACGGGAAAAAGGAATTTATTCACACACATTGATTCCAAGTAATATCCGTGAAGCAAATCTTGCTTATGAAGCAGCAGTCTCCCGCTCTGACGTTTTTCAGGCAATCAAGTTTTTAATTGAACCTAGCCATAACCTTTACGTGGATAAAATCGTACTGAATCCAGCAAGAGTTCAGAAACCCTAAACTCTTGGCGACTCCGTTGTAGCATTTCATTAATGCTTATTGCACGTCTTTGAGAGAATAACTTTGGCATGGGAAGTAAAAAGAAAACACTTCGAGAGAAATATGAAAATCGTCCTTGCATGGAATTAAGCAAGCACTTTGCTGATATTTCAAGTGGTGCGATACAAGTTCCGCGCACAGATATACTTCCAGATCAAGAATTTCTCTCTCAAGGAGATGATATAAAAGAATACTGTAATGTTTACAAACGTAATATGGCACCATTTTATAAACATTACTGCGCTAGTATTCCATTTGTATTTGAAGAGCAATGTCGTATTGGAATGGCATTGCTTCGCATGGCTCGTCGCCTTCCTGATGAACAGGTCCTCACATTTTATGAGACTGATTCTCAAGATGGTACAAGTGCTAGAACTTTGGCTGAACTTGCTTCTGGGAAAGTGATAACATTGACTAATGGTTTACACACCGTTAACAAGAAAAATTTTGAGGAGCTTTGTCGGCATCCTTTTTCATATTTTTATTTAGGATATTTCTGTGACATAACACCGCAGCTTATACGCACTTTGCCTAATTCAAATGTATTTGCGGATGGTTTTGACGTAATTTATGAAAATGCAACATTTCAGTTTTATGACAAAGATCGGCTTGAACAAATAGCTCACTTGAAAAAGGTAATGAAAGATGATGGCATTTTAATATGCCTTGAAAAATTACATCAGATAGATGCAGCACAATATGAAAAGCGAGAGCAAGTAAAAGACGAAAGATATAAATCCTTGTACTTTTCAATCACTGAGTTAACATGGAAGCGCTCGAAAATACTTTCAGATATGGAAGAGTTTCAAGTAGACTATGAAACGCTTATTTCATCTCTCAAGCAACATTTTAGCTATGTTTACTTGCTGTGGAACAGTACTAATTTCTATGAAATGGCTGCCTCAAACAGTCTACAGAAAATTAATGATTTTTTATCATTTCTTCCTTTGCCATTCATACCTAAAGAATTTAATTTTGAAGGCGATTTAATCGCACCAAGGAGAGTTTAACCTGTTTGGTTTTTATGATGGAAGTTGTTGATCTTACGTTTCATGGAAAATCTTGGAATTTGTCACTATCTCCTAAGGGGTCTGCCGTGAAACTCGTTAGGCGCTATCACTACATTCAACACATGATGATTTAGGTATGATTATAATTGTTACCGTATGGATGAGGTACAGAGAAGACTTTCTACATCTTGGTTTTATCCTGTTGAGTATTTTTTCCTTTGTTTTCCTAGTTTTACTGTTAATCCAAGCAATTGGAGAGCTTTTTAAGTGTGAGGAGACAGGTGAAAATTTTCCTTACCGTAAGCATCACCCTCGTCGCTTCAGATGATATTTTTTGCGTCAACTACAGAGTAATGCCTAACACGACCGTTATGCTGCAAAGCAACTAAGGAGACCTACACAAATAACCCTGGAGAGGCAATGAGCAATGTAGAAGATAAAAAAAGTAGGCAGTGGGATAAATCTGTCGGTTACATAGCAACCTTTTTGGGAATTTTATCTACGGGTTTAAGTTTGTTTATCACTATTACTACGATATCTATAAATCGAAGGGTGAATGAACTCCAAGCCACAAATCTTGAGTTAGATAAAAAGCTTAAAAACATAGATTTAACATTTAAAGAAAGTGAATTAACTAATTCTAAATTCAGTAATTCAGTTCGCCTTGAAGCAGAGTTTAGAATATTTAACGCTAATGCCTTCGCAAGTAATTATAAAGAAAAGGGCATGAGAATCATGTGGATAGACCGCACTATCCAGAGTGACATCGAGAAGTGGCTAGGTGATTGGATAAATGGCAATAAACTCATGACGGGTGCATCTAAAGATGGTCTGTTTGCGCGTCAAGTGGTTTGCCTGAGAATAATAAATGCTGGAAATACTCCTGCGAGAAATATTAAATTAATAATAAAGCAAGCAAAATTTGACAACAGCAAAGGAGAGTTTAAAAAACCTTATTATGAAGTAAATACAGAAGAATCAAATTGGAAGGATAACGCAATTGAAGTAGGTAGTTTAGCGGAACCCTCCCAAAGAGAATTGCTTAAAACACAGATGCTCATTCCTCTTGCTCATATCTCAGGTAGTAACAGGTATTTTGGTCAAGTCATTATCCCTGTGGAATTGACTTGGCTTGACGAAAGACAAAATAAAACTGAAAAGATGTTGATTGATGTAAAAAGCGATAGTACACTTAAAAGTGATCTAGAAAGTTCTATTCTCGGCATGTCAAATTTCTGAAGCATAACAAGGGCTTGCAACGGACGGCCTAGACACTCTAGCCGCAACTCAAAAACCCTTGCCGCCGCTGAAGCCCAAGCCGTTAGACTTAACATTACCTCAACAGAAAAACACCCGCGATTTAAACGCTAAAATATGGAGTGAAATTTTCGATGAATAAATCATCTAACCTTCTTCTTTCTGTTACCGTGATTACTTCCCTGTCTGGTTTGCTTGCCGTCCCAGCACAAGCTCAAATCGATCTTCTTCGTTCTTTCTGCGATGGCTACTTACAAGGTGCCGCTATTACTGGGGATTATTCATCCGTTCCTGACGATTGTCGGCAATATATGCGCCCCTCTTCCTCTCAAAGGTCTAATCGTCGGGATAGTGATCGCTATGTCGAGCAACAAGAACTGCGAAACAGACAAATTCAGAGGGATGCGGACATTAACTTGGAATCCAATCAGGATAGCAATTGTCTTGCTTCATCTGAGGGATGCGTAAGGATTCGTTACTAATCGCTGTAGGGTACATTACTCCAACACACCTTATTTTTATTAGTGTGAAAGCGAACAGAATTGGGGGTGATATGATAAAAAAGGAGCAATAACCAAATACCAATTGGAGCTTATCATTAATACGCCATTATATCAGGATAATAAACCAGCAATTACCCGAACAGAGCGCGGTCTAACAATTTCTGGCACAAGAATAACCTTGTATCAAATAATGGACTATATTCATGCAGGTTACCCGCGCCATTTAATCCGCCACCAATTCTATCTAACTGATGAGCAATTTGATGCAGCCATTTCTTATATTGATGCTCACTATGAAGAAGTAGAATCAGAGTATCAAATAGTCTTGCAACAAGCAGAGGAAATTCAAGATTATTGGCAAGAGAAGAACAAAGAACGGATTGCGAATATTTCTAAGTTGCCGCCAAAGCCTGAATATGCTTCTGCATGGCAAAAACTGCAAGCGCGTAAAGCTAAACGAGCAGCAGTAAGCCAGTGATTTTTCTAATCGATCATAATATCGAAGGACAATCCTTGATGCTTTTTGGGAGTATCACTTCTGAAGGGTGGCTTGAAACATTACCAATTCGTTTTATTTCATTCGATGAAGTTGAACTACCAATTATCAGTAGCGATAGAGTGGTTTGGAGATTTGCTCAAGAGAACCAAATGATTTTGCTAACTGCTAACCGTAGCATGAAGGGAGAAGATTCCTTAGAACAAGTAATCCGAGAAGAGTGTTTACCAACCTCATTGCCTGTGGTTACACTTGCAAATATTGATCGGATTATTGAACGAGAATATCGAGAAGAATGTGTTGATCGCTTGATTGAGATTGCACTTTACCTTGAGAATTATCTCGGTGTGAGTCGTCTATTCATCCCATAGTGCGATTAGTGCGATCGCGTAGCTTGAATTGAGACACGAAACCCGACCTGACACTGGCGATAAAGATCCTGAAGAAGATCAATCCCACTAACCTGCTTAGCATATCCCTCACCTCGTCGAACATGCATGGGTTCGTTGCCTTCATTGGCGTAGAAGAAGAAAACATATCCTTCAAGTCTAAAAATTTCTGGCATGATTATGAAACCTTTATTTTCCTGAATTTCTGCGATCGCAATGAAAACTGGCTCTAAGTTTATCAAGTTTCGTAAAACTATTTTTCCAAAAACGCGATCGCATTCTGACTACACTTCCCCAAAATGCGATCACACTTCAATTCTCAAAATAATTACACCACAAGACTTTTTTAGATCGCCGCTCACGCAGGTTAGGTTGGGCCACGAAACCCAACACCCAAAGGATCTAGCCAACGCTAAACGATTATACCAAAACCGATAAGCCCGTTAAGATTGACTATTTGTAGGTAACTTTAAGCGAGCAAAAATGGTTGATTTCGTTGTTCAGTTTCGAGAAATTATCGGCGATCAACATAACAGGCTTTTTGGCATATTATACAGAAAAATTCCCGCGATCGCGCTATTTGGGAGTGTTATACAGAAAGAGTCTTAAAATAATGTGTATTTGACATGATATACGGAGAGTTCCCATACAATCCAAAGCTACACTGTCCGTAGAATATCGTCAAACTGAAGGTAAGCAATGATCAGCAAGGGTGAGCGCGGGTTTACATTTATGTTTGGACTCTTCCTAGTAGGTGTCGGCTTCTACGCCTTGCGGTTCGGTCATACAAGCGCAATTTGGCGGTTTAGCGGTAGTGCAGTTCTGATCCTTTTGGGCGGCAATATGCTCCAATCTTCGTGGCAAGGTAAGCCGTCTTGGCTATCCCGTCTTGGGCCGTTACCGTGAACCATGATCTGTTTCGGCTCAACAATTTGCTCCCACAGGCAAGCTGACCTAGCGTACCAATGTGCCTGCACTTGCACGTTGTACCGACAGGACTTGGAAGGTTATATTAAAAACCCTGCCTAATAAACCTGCATTTCGTACTAGTCATGACTATTTCCCCATCAACAAGATTGAATGCTTGGCAGCCTAGTGTTGAATGAGTTCAATTTTGTAACTATTGGGATCTTCCATAAAAGTGCGATCGCCGCTCCGGTAGGGCGAGTTAATCAAATGTAAGGTACCTTTTGAATTAAGAGAAACTTCTACCGCTTTCAAGTTAGCTATAATGTCGGTTAGACAATGCTCTTATGAAGCGTTTAATCGGCCATCTTCCCTAACTTGCCCAAGCTTCTCCTCCAACCTCTAAGCCCGCTAAAGAACTAATATCTTCAACAATAATTTGACCTTGGTGATGTCCCAGACAGCTTGGGCGATCGCGTAAAGTTAAAGATAATTGGCCCCGCAATGTTTCCCGACAACAAATTTGCAAGCCCTGTTTTGTGGGGGCACGAAGTAATGTGCCGGCTAACTCCGTTGTTCCTAATAATTCCACTTCAAAACGATGATTGTGGGCCTGTAATTGCCATTGCCCCCAGGGAGCAATACGCCAAGAAATCTGAGCATTCCAAGGAGCAAATTCGTAAAATTGACCCTGATAATGAATACCAATCATTCCTACTTTTTCAGAGATTCCTAACACCTTTCGTATCCCTCCCCCTGCGGTGACAGCTAAATCTTTTTCCTGATTAAAGAGATTGCAATGAAGCCAAAACCATTGCTGAGGAAAAGAAAATCCCCAGTTTTTTTCACTGTAGGCGGGAGCCTTTTCAAACTGAATTAAATCCCCATTCCATTCGATCCAACCCGTTGCTAAACCATGAGCCATTAAAATTTGCCAACCTGGTTCAAATATTGGCAAAGCCGAGAGTAAACCCGCCGTCGATCGCTGACTTTTGTGAGGATTGCCCCAACCATAGAGCGGTTGAGTTCGATAACACCAACGACAGGATTGGCCTGAATAGGGATTTTTTAAAGAGCCCTGGTGTAAAGTGGCTGTGACTTGATAACCCTGGGAAATCCTTTGCTCAAAAAGTTCTGAGTCCAAAAGTTGAGGAGAAATAGGCGGAGAATGCTGACCCCAATGGACTAAGGCTAAATAGTCTGGACTGGCCCAAAAACGCTGGAGATTTGGAAAAGTTCGGCAGAAATATTGATCCTGTTTACCTAAAATTTGAGCGGCTCCTCCCGATTTTCCCGTTTGACCCAGGGGATCTTCAATGGAATACATAAAAGCGAAGGATTCTTGCAGTTGTGGTAACGTTACTCGAAAGTACCAGCCTTCAAAAAAATCGGCACTTTTGCCGTCCCAATGATAACCACTATGGGGAGTTTGTAGAGGATTATACCAATCTTTATCCGTCATTTTTAAGTGTCTTTATTCTTCTAGGCAGGGATAAAAAAGGCGAGGGGAAATAGTAGATATTCTAGAAAAAAGAGTTTCCAAATAAATTGATAGAAAGCCGCGATCGCCGTTTTGTCTTCTAAGTTAAGATTTTGACTTTGCCACCAGAGTAAAACCAGCAGAAAACTATGATAACCAACCAAAAAGTAGGTATTAGCTGTGGGTAAGAAGGTTAAACCCGCAATCATCATGATCAGATAGGCCAAGGTAATCACACCACGAGTAATCTGCAAAACCGTTCCTTTGCCGAGAATTAAGGTAAAAGTTTGAATCTGAAATTTTTGATCGCCTTCCGTATCCGGTACATCTTTAAAAAGAGCGATCGCAATACTAAAAATCAGAATAAATAAGGTTAAGACAATGAGACTAGGAGGAAATATCGCCTGATTAGTTAGAGCCTGGGTAAAATAACCAAAAAGTCCTACATTCACAACCAAACCGCGCACACTTAAAATGCAGATTGCGGCCAATAAAGAAAAGCGTTTGAGACGAAGGGGAGGAACAGAATAGGCAGAGCCAATAACTAAACTAATACCTACTGTCGCTAATAACCAAGGACTTAAGATAGCTGCTAAAACCATTGCCAAAACGCCAGATAGGACGACAATCCATTGTCCTTGTTGAAGGGAAAACTCACCACTTGCTAAGGGTAAATGGGGCTTATTAACACGGTCAATCTCCACATCATAAAGTTGATTAAGTCCCACAATATAAACATTGCCACCTAGACAAGCAATCCAGGCTCCCAATAAGATTCCTAAACTAGAAAAGATGAAATTTAAATTTAAGCTAGAGTTTAAATTTGGCTCAATTGTTGCTAAAGTCAAACAGTAGAGCGCGATCACACTTAGGCTAGTGCCAATAATGGTGTGGGGACGAGAAAACTGCCAAAGTTGAGTCAAAAATGATCGGAATTTGTCCATAAGAGTTTATTGTTAATAACTGCTTACTGATTAAGAACATCCGCACGAATAGATTCTGCTATTTCACCAACTTCCTGAATCAGATGCTCAGGGACATTTAACTCTTGAAGCGTTGCAACGAGATCTTCCACGACAGCATTAAAGTGTTCGTTCGTTAATCCCAAATTCTCAACTAATCGCTGATGAGCCTTTCGCATAGAAAGTCCACTATATTGCTGACTTCCTCCGAAAGGATAGGTCAAAAAAGCAACCTGATGTTCACGTTGCTTATTCATATCTATTCCTTCAAAGAAATGCTTGATGCGCTCATCTTCTATGACTCGAAGATAGAATTTGTCAACTGCCATTTCAACCGCCGGTTCTCCACCAATTTTCTCAAACAATGTACTCATTTTTTCGTAATCTCAAATTTCAGAAAAGTACTGTCAAGTGTCATTATAGCTTCAAGCTTAGACTATGTTCAAAAATATCAAATAATTTCATTAGTACCATGAAGTGCGTCAATGCGATTGTTAGTACCTTAAGGGGTGATCTTAATTTTAAATTTTCTGGTGTTGATCAGGGAACAAGTCCTAACCCAGTCGTCAAACAGGGGTAAATATTTTGGTTTTCAAACTCACTATAAGGTAACAAATTCCACCCTAGGTTCTAAGGGATCTTTGACTATCCCTAAACCTTTAAAGCCCCAACGTTGGATCATGCCCTTTAATTGACTGTTACTAACGGACTCCACACCAAAGCGATCGCTGAGATCGGCAGCATGGGTATTCAGATAACTCAAGGCTTCATAATCCTCCTTAAATACTAGTAAATAGGCGAGGGGATTGTCTTGATCAGGACTTTTGAGACGAGCAACAAGATACTGTCCATCTAGTCTAGAGCGTAAAGCATAGTAGTACTGCGATAGCATGATATTACAAAAAGAAGTAAGGAATCGTCTATTAAAATATCAGGAAAAGAAGATAAATAAGGGAATTAAATAGGACAGAAGCTAATGCTGTAGAAATGTGAAAAGTTTGGTTTTACGATCATCAAGCTCTACTATAAATTAAACAATAGTCATCTTGCCAATTATTCTTAGCAATGAGTGTTCTAACCCCCTTCTTTCCGTTTCTGGCTATGGCAACCGAAAGCGAGCCAGCCGATAGCTCATTAGTTCTAGCAGGCGTTTTGTTAAGTCTAGTGGTCATTTATACGGCTAGTAAATTAGGCGGCGAAATCTGTCTGCGAGTCAACCTACCACCAGTTCTAGGTGAATTAGTCGGCGGTGTGCTGATTGGTGTTTCGGCTTTTCGACTCTTGCTTTTTCCTGAGAGTGGAGCAGAGGCAACCGATTCTCTCCTCATGCAATTAATCTCTGCCAGTACCTATCTCACCCCTGGTCAGGCAACGACGGTTTTTAATGTTCAAAGTGAAGTGATTTCTGTGCTTTCCGAATTGGGGGTCATTATCCTCCTCTTTGAAATTGGCTTGGAATCTGATTTACAAGAATTAATTCGGGTTGGCCCTAAAGCGGCGATCGTTGCCATTGTGGGGGTTGTTGCCCCTTTTACCCTAGGGGTAGTGGGATTGATGGCCCTCTTTCATGTACCTGTCATTCCAGCAATTTTTGCCGGAGCGGCTCTAACGGCGACCAGTATTGGTATTACGGCCAAGGTTTTATCCGAACTTAATCGTCTCAATTCCGATGAGGGGCAAATTATTATTGGGGCAGCAGTCCTGGACGATATTTTAGGCATTATCGTGCTGGCAGTGGTGGCCAGTTTGGTAAAAACGGGAGAAATTCAGATTAGCAAGATCGTTTATCTGATCATTAGCGCGACTGTATTTGTGGTCGGTTCGATTTTTCTAGGGCGTTGGCTAAGTCCCTACTATGTCAATTTGGTGAACCGCATGAAATCGAGGGGTCAATTGCTCTTAGTTTCCCTCGGTATCGCCTTTACCCTATCCTATGTGGCCCAGGTCATCCAACTAGAAGCGATTTTAGGTTCCTTTGCGGCGGGCTTAATTATTGCCGAAACGGAAAAAAGGAAGGAATTGGAGGAACAGGTTTTACCGATCGCCGATTTTTTTGTTCCTGTTTTCTTT
This sequence comes from Snowella sp., assembly GCA_035285405.1. GTDB lineage: Bacteria > Cyanobacteriota > Cyanobacteriia > Cyanobacteriales > Microcystaceae > Woronichinia. The sequence goes on from JAYKJI010000089.1 coordinate 11,700, forward strand.
GTTTGTGTGGGAGCGAAAACCGATTTAGGGGTCTTAAATCCTGCCATTCCTAGTAACCGTGAAGGACTGATTATTGCAGCCTTTTTAGTGGTAGTGGCCATTGTGGGCAAGGTTGTCTCTGGCTTTACCCTCTGGGGCGATAATCACCTCAACAAATGGGCGATCGGAGTGGGCATGATTCCCAGGGGAGAAGTGGGTCTAGTTTTTGCGGGGGTCGGGGCTGCCAGTGGTGCGCTCAGTGAATCCACAACCGCCGCTATCATTTTAATGGTGATTTTTACGACCTTTGTTGCGCCCCCTTGGTTACGATTGGTCTTTAAAGATTCTGATGCGGAATCGGAAAGTCTGGTAAAAACCATTGAGTAAGTAGGTAGGTCTTAAAATTTATAGGATCCCCCCGTCCTACGGACACCCCCCTTATCAAGGGGGGCAGGGGGGATCAGGCACAAAATCTATGTTCACTTTAATTGAAACCAGTCACTTAAGCCTACGTAAAACGTTAGCTGGTTAGCGATCGCCGATTAGTGAATAGTTGATAGTGAATAGTTGATAATTAATTGTCCATTCTCAATTATCCATTCAAAAGGCGATCGCCAATTTTGGTTATACACTCAAGAATAATTCAAAGGAAATTAGCTTATGTCTCGTCTTGCTATTAGCCAATATTATCGAGATCTGGATCAAATTATTCAGTATGGCGGTCGTCGGAATGAAAGTCAGATTCGTTTTGCTTTTCAACGTTTGTTAAATGAGTATTGTCAACCAAAAGATTTTTTAGTGGTTGCGGAGTTGGATTATCGGACAAAACGCGGTAATTTGATCCGTTTGGATGGCGTTGTTAAAGATGCGCTGCGTCTGGAGTGGGGCTATTGGGAGGCCAAGGATGATGATGATGATTTGGAGAAAGAAATTGAGAAAAAATTAGCCAAGGGTTATCCCGACGATAATATTTTATTTGAAGATTCTCAGACGGCGATTTTGTTACGTCAGGGTGAGGTTTGTTGGCGTGTTGCGATGCGTGATGAGCAGGCTCTTGATCAGCTTTTAACGGAATTTATTAATTATGAACGGCCAGAGGTTAAGGATTTTCGCTCGGCGATCGCGGTTTTCAATGAGGATTTACCAACAATTTTGATTCGCTTACGAGAAATGATTAATGAGCAGTCAGAGAGTAATGCCAGTTTTGTAACAGCTAGAGATAAGTTTTTAGGAATTTGTCAGCAGTCCATTAATCCAGAAGTTAATGGGGATGATGTGCGAGAAATGATTATTCAGCATATTTTAACCGAGGATATTTTTACCAATATTTTTAATGAGTCGCAATTTCATCGGGAAAATAATATTGCCCGTGAGTTGGGAAATGTGATTAATACGTTTTTTGTCGGTTCGGTTCGCCGCAATATGTTAGGCAGTATTGAGCATTATTATGGGGTGATTCGACGCACGGCGGCTAATATCTATAATCATCAAGAAAAGCAAAAGTTTTTGAAAGCCATTTATGAAAATTTTTACAAGGCTTATAATCCAAAAGCGGCGGATCGTTTGGGCATTGTTTATACGCCCAGTGAAATTGTTAAGTTTATGATTGAGAGTGTAGATTATCTGTTAGATAAGCATTTTGGTAAGTTATTACAGGATAAAAATGTGGAGATTTTAGACCCTGCAACGGGGACGGGAACGTTTATCACAGAGTTAATTGAGTACATTAATAAGGATAAGTTAAAGTATAAATATCAGCATGAAATTCACTGTAATGAGGTGGCAATTTTGCCCTATTATATTGCCAATTTGAATATTGAATTTACCTATAAGCAAAAGATGGGAGAATATGAGGAGTTTCATAATATTTGTTTAGTGGATACTCTAGATCGTTGTGATTTAGGAGAAAAGCAGTTTGATTTGTTTGCCATGAGTGCGGAAAATACGGCTAGAATTAAGGAACAAAATAGTCGTAAAATTTCGGTAATTATCGGCAATCCTCCCTATAATGCTTGGCAAGATAATTACAATCAAAATAATGCCAATTTAAAATACAAAGAAATTGATAAGCGCATTAATGCTAGTTATATTAAAGCGGGAACGGCTCAAAATCAAATTGCTGTTTATGATATGTATGTGCGTTTTTATCGGTGGGCCAGTGATCGCATTAAAAACAATGGTTTAATTGCCTTTATTACCAATCGTTCGTTTATTGATGGCAAAACCTTTGACGGTTTTCGTAAAATTGTTGAGCAGGAATTTGATTATATCTATATCGTTGATGCAGGGGGTGATATTCGCAGTGGCGATAAAAGTGGTAATGTGTTTAATATTAAAACAGGGGTTGCGGTCATGTTTTTAGTCTGCTAGGGAGACAAGAAGGGTTAAAAGTCTTGTGTGGCAAAGACTACAGCAAAAAGAAAAAAGACAAGATACTCTGTAAAACAGTACAATGCTCCTCAAAAAGAACATGATAACAAAAGAATA
>JAYKJI010000090.1:0-9460 GCA_035285405.1 Snowella sp.
TTGCAGAAAAGTGGAAGTCAATTTTGATAAAGACAATTTGAATAAATGCCCTGACTTCAACCCCTGCACTAAGGGTAATATAAATCGGTTGATAACACTCAACAACCAGTTGAACACTGGCATATAAGGTAACACTAATATCGATTTTTATAATAGCTAAATCAATCTTACCGTAGAGTTTCCCAACAATTGCGATCGCTCCTTGAATTAAATAATAATTTTCTGGTACTAGGGCGTTACTATCAGGATTAAAGACCGCAATAACCCCTTGTAAAACCCCCGCTAAGGTAATATCAATTCCAGCAGATAAAACCCCTTCATTGATGTCTTTTCCGACCCCAATTTGTAACCCTAAACCAAATTCAATAACCGGATCAAACCGTCCATTACTAATAACAGGAACATGATTTGAGGTATCACCATTAAGCATAGCAAAATAGAACCCACCGGCTCCCTCAAAGGGGAAAGCTTGAACACTGAAAGAGCGAGAAAAATCGTTATTGTAGGGAAAGCCAAAATCAAGCTTAAAGTTACCGTTAGTATAGATAGAAATATCAATAATCGGTAGGGTCAGAGATACCTCGCCAAATTCCCAATGTCGCATGATATCAGGTAGTTTTAATTCGAGGAAATACTCACCTAAATGGTCGTTAATTTTCTTGTAGAGAATCTGGAAACTTAACCCGTCTAGGATTTTAACTTTCGGACCACTTAAACTAATATAAAGTCCATACAATTCTGGATCATTAAAGATCACCCCAACGGTAACAGCATCAACGAGGGTTAAATCTGCCCCAATTAACCAACCAGCATTAGGATCGAACTGTAGAGCATCTAGTGGATCTAAAGGCGATTTGATAGGAGATTTATCGCCATTGGGTATAACAGGTTGATTGCTATTAGTAGAACCCGATAATTGCTTTTGAGTTCCCTTACTGATATCTTGGGGTTTATAGCTATCTCCTAATTTATTGAGAACATCATAAACCTTAGTAAACTCAGTAGTATCTTTAAAGGCAATATGTTGTCCAACCGCTAAGAAACGTAAATCTAGGGTGGTAGTTTTTCCAGAAACCGATGGAGGACTTTCGTTGAGTGCATCCCATTTCAACGGATTATTAGCACCGTAAGATTGTCCTAAGAACTTACATTCAATGGCAATATCAACGCTTCCTTTTGCCTTAAAATAGCTGAGATCAAAGGCGGTAATAACAATAAATTCAAGGTCTAGATCAGTTGTATACTTGAGGTTAACAATACCATCGGTAATGTTAATATTGAGAACCAGTGAATCCATTTTGATAGAGTTCAAAATGTCCCAAGGTGCATCTAGGGTAAAATCTATATCAGGATCTACTAATTTCACTAAATAACCTAACAGACTGCCAAAAGTTTGATTAACCATGTGAATCTGAAAAGTTACTTTTTCGCGGATTTCTGCATCTACATAGAAATCTAGTCCTAAAATGGTGATGATTCCTGTTAAGCTTGCTTGTAGCGGTTTCGTTTTATTTTGTTTGTCGTAGCTAACGAAAAAATATACCTGATGCAAGCCTAATAATTCAATACCAAAAAGGTGTAGGGAAATATCAGCATTTCCACTCAAGGAAAAGACTTTACTAGGAACATTAATCTCTGTGTATAGATTCGAGAAACTAAAAGTAGCTAAATCGTCAGGTAACGGGAGGGACTCAATTTCAAAAAATGAGGTAATTTTATCAACTAAACTTTTAAAACTAAAGGAAATTTGACCCTTATATGCACCAGATATTCTTAAGTCAGGAACTTGAACTGTAATGTCAAAAATAAATTGATTATCATTAAAAAGCTCTAATTCTGTCGCCAGTGTGACAAACATAATAGACTTGTCCAAAGGATCGATAATCATCCAACTAAGATCAAAATATTTAATTTGAAACTGACCCTCAAAAAATGACCAAGGCTCTAATGTTCCTACATTGACGGAAATAGATAAAACAGAGAATTTTTCAATTGAAATACTGGTAGCAAAGCTTTTTAAACCAAATGTTTTGAGACAATTGTGTAAGGTTTGTAATTCGGGACTGTCTCCTTGAAAAAAATTATCCCAACTATGCCCACCAACTAAACTACCAATGCGATCTAAACTGGTAGATAAGCGATCTTTCTCTGATGGAAAAATAGCAAAATTGATCAAAGAAAGTCTAGGGCGATCAGGTAGAAAACCCCTGATTTCTAAGGGCATTTTAGTGCCAGAACTATTTTCGAGGGTTATCTCTCCACCTAAATACAGTTGGGGAAAAGATTCCCACTTTTCCTCCTGATCACTAGACTGAACATAGGTCAAATTGGCTCCCACACAAAGATCGGAAATTTCTAGTATTGGTTGTTGATTAGGTAAATTAAGCGTGGCAACATTTAAGTCCGCCTTTAAATCAAATTCCGGTTGATGGGTATTTTGATTCTGACGAATAGCTCCTTTTAAGGTATATTGATTGGGTGAATTTCCAGTCTCTCCTGTTGGTAAACTTGGCGTTGTTTGAGGCAATAAATCGGTAATATAGCCCAAGACTCCCATCAGTTGAATTTGAGCAGAAAAGTTTAAACCTGCCTCAAGGTTTTCGGTAGTCTGACTTTCTTGAAAACTAGAAAATATAAACTCTTTTTCGCTCAATAAACCGCTTTCTTCACCTTGGGATAATAGGGAATCAAATACTAACACAGAGACGGCATCAAAACTGTTGCTAAATTGCCAGCTTTCAGTCAGTTTAATAGTTAGTTTAAACTCTATTTTACTGTTAACAACAACAAAGTTTAAGGTAACAGACTGATTTTTTAATTTCAAAAAAACATCAGTATCAGTATTAGGCGTTATCCCTTTAAGTTCAAACCCTGTATCGGGAGGAGTATCGGGAATATCATCTGGTTTAATCACCAAAATAATATTTCCCTGTTCCCGCAACAACGAGTCTTTGATTAATTGACTAATTCCTCCATCGCTTCGTTGCAGAATATGATCATCTAGCGTAATGTAATGAGAGGCCGATGTATTAGCCTGTTGTTTTAAATTTTGAGCTAATTGTTGTAATGACATAGAGTTTTTCCTTGTAGATAATGTTGATGCAGAGCTCTTTAAATATCAATGACTAGAGCCATGTGATCGCTGACACCAGACCGAGGGCCAATATGACCATAATTGAGAAAGTCATGAAATAATTCTGCTCCTTTAGACGTTAAAGTTAAACTCTGGTTTTTAGATTCTGTATATTGATTGAAAAAAACCAAAGGATCTGCGTTCATATCTGTCGTGAATGGTACTCCATAAACCTGATCGATAACTTGAGCATTACTTGGTGCCCCTGCATTTGTTCCATATTTGGTTAAGATATTATCTAAGATTTCATTCTTCCGATAAAAACCCTCTGTTTGATAACCACTACCGGGGTTTCTGTTTTTTGGAATCAGAGTTGTTGACCTACCATTTTGCCTAAGCATTGTTGGCTGGTTAGGGAAATTTGTTTGGAGCTTGAGATCGGAGTTGAGTTGTGAAAAATATTGGGAATCTGCTATGTTTACGCTGCCACGAGGATCAAGATTAAAATCTCCTGCAACAACAATGACTTCGTTAGCTTGAGGGCCTCTTTTAATTTCCTCAACTTCGCACAATTTCGCTACCGCTTCTCTGCTAGAACTGGGAGATGTATGAATCGAGAATAAATTAATGATACGTCCTTGGTTATCGTTAAACTTTGTGTAGAAGGGACGGCGATTAGCATCATTTGGAAAGTTGATTAATTGGTTATTTACATTTCTAAACTCCCATTGACCAGCATAACAGTTATTAGCTGGAAACCAGTTATACCAGTACCCTGGATAGGGACTAGGTTGATAGAATCCATTGTTTGGTACTGCAACTTTTTGCTGATCGCTTAAATTATTATTTGGCCAAATATAAGGTCCAATAAAGTTCAAGGAATTACCAGAGAAAAAAACTGATATAGCCTCTGTATAATTGTTTTCTCCAGCTATGTCTTGATGCCCGTCTTCCAATTCATTTACTGGAGTTTGGGGAGCTAGTTTTAAGGGCGGTACCAAATACCAATTTTTTTGGGGCTGAAGTCCTCTTAACTCAAATAATAACCTGAGTGCAGCTATTTTACCATTACCTTCTATTAAAGTTCCTACAGTTCCTCTACTACTTAACTGTTCTATAAGGACAAAAATATCAGGTTTACATTGATTAATATTTGAAAGGATACAGCCCAATCTTATCACTGATTGAAGGCAAGTCTCTTTGTTGTGAATATCATGTATTTTCTTGAGACTAAAAAATTGAATATTCCAAACCATTAACCGAATTGCCATAGGATCTTCCTTTTATAACGTCAAGTGAATTTTGCAACGAACTTATCCCTTATTTCTTCTCTCCGCCTTTGGCATAGGCAGCATACCAAGCTAACGTTGGATTCTTAGCATTAGGATTACCAAACAAATACATATCCGTTGAACCGTTAGGAGGTAGCGAAAGAATGAACAATTTCAAGGCGATCTTTTTAAACGTCAGAATATAGGAGTCTTCAGGTTTGGATAGCGCGATCGCCCCAATAGCTAGTTTTAAGATCCCCTGTAGACTTAACTCCTTCTTTCCCCCCGTAAAGGGCAATTTAATCGCCATAGCGATAGGATAAGACGGATTACTCCCTGAACTGCCCTGATCCGGCGAATCCTCTGGACTCCAGGCTACCAACAGAGTAGCCGTAAAACTCTCTTTAGGAGCTAATGCCCCCATCGTACCAAAATTTAGCTCAAAAGTGATGCCATACCAAGTATTACTCAACCCTTTAAACAATTCCGGCGTTTTAACCGACAAATAACCTAAATCCTTCGGTTTTTGCTCCGCTCCCAAGATAAAACCCGTAGGTTTCAGGGGGAATTGTTGCGCTAAACTGTTGTCCCGCGCTTCATTACCCGAAGCATTCAACGTCACTTGACTTTCATCCAAATCGAAGGTTTTTGAGCCTTGGGCCGCTTGGGGGTCAAAACTCATATTCAGGGCGAGATTAGCAAAGGGAAGCCGCCTATAGGACAATAAATCAAAATTATCGGCTGTTTGGGACTTAAAGGCTAAATTTCCCTGTAAAATAAAGCGACTGTGAACCGTTTCCCCTGCTTGTAGTCCCAATTTCGGGATAATCGTAGCAAACTCGACCTTAGTGATTTCCACTGTCTCTAAAATCGAACTGGTCATGGAAAACACCCGATCATCGGTTCCGACAAAAGTATAAACCGGATGACCATTGTGGGACTCATAGCTACCGTGTAACGTCAGCCAGTCATTAGTGACAGAATCAGGGGTTTTTAGGGTAGCAGGGGCTTGAAATAGCTCATTAATCGATAATCTCAGAATACTAGATAAAGTTTTAACCTGGGAATTTTTCAACAAAACCCCTAAACTATCCACCTGATAGTCATAGGTAGCCGTTGCCGTTACCGGAGTCAGATTTTCGTAATCAATCAAGCCAAAGAAAGAACTAGCTCCCATTTCCAATGCTCCCGTCGGAACACGACGAACGGGAGTAATGTCAATCCCTAGATGGTGGGCATAAAATTGGCTGGCATCGATCCCGGCCGCTAACCCTTCTAATTCCTGGGGCAACCCAGTCACCGGAACTCGACAATTTAGGGCAAGAATGCCATTCCACTGCGGATTTTCTACCACTTCTTTAACAAAGTGTTCATAATTCGAGTCACCCACGACACCCGACTTAGGCGGATTACATTGACTTGGATCGTACTTACAACGGGCTTGGTTAAGAAGAGATTGAATAGTCTGTTGCGTCGTGGCTGGATCCTGATTAAAATCTTCAGGTTTGGCCCAGAGATGGCGATCGCCCACCAACTCCCGTACCGACTTGCCAGCATAAAACTTAAAAATCAAAATAGTGGTATGGGTTGACCATTGACTGGGATCGAGATCGAAGTTCCATCCAGCCACCGTCACCTTACTGGCGGTAAAATGATTGGCCAGGACATCGGGGTTAGAAATGACCAAAAATTGCTGATTCGTTTGCAGGGCGGCCTTAAGAGGATTGGCAATATTACTAAAAGTAAGTTTATTTTGCCCTAAATCTTGAGCAATAGTCAGTTTTTCCCAACTTTGCAAGTCCTGACTAAAGGTAGCGAGAAATCCTTGCGGGGTTGTCCCTTGGCTAGAGGGCGTTGGCGGGCTGACAGGGGTTGCCAAAAGAGTCGATCCGGATGTGGTCCTTACCGCCATCATTAATTTAGGACGACTCGTTTGGGGCTGTGTTACGGAAACGGGAGATAAGGCTTGATTAATGGCATCAATTCGCGCCCGTCTTTCTAGACTTAGAATTTGTAACTCAAATCGGCGATAATCCTCTAAAGATTCGGATAACCCCCCATAGGGAACCATCGGGAAAGCGTGGTGTATTGCCTCCGTATCTGAGTCAAACAGGGGTAAAATACCACTCGGTATGGGCATAAACCGGAGAAAATCCTTACTTTCCCCTTTTTGGTAGAGTGCCGCGCCATCGGGTTGAGCATAGTAGGTGATGGTTTCCGCTAGGAGATAGACCCAGGAGGTAGTCGCCACATCACTTAAACGGGAAAGAGGGAGAGCATTAGTCCCTGAAAAGCCTGAAGCGTAGGCATTTTGAGCAGGAACAAAGCGCAACATCGTAGGAACTTCAGCCGGAGGCAGGCCGAGATATTCCAACCCCGATAGACCGCACATAACTTGGTCAGCCCTAGACGAGTTACTGCCTTTTGGTACGCTAATTTTAAACTCCCCTTGGGGGACTAAATACAAGGGATCGGCCGGGTTAGGGGTTGTGGTGGCGGGTTTTAGGGCAAAGATTAATTTGGCATCCCCTTGGGGAGTTAAGGTCAGGGGATGACCTAGGGGGGTTAAATAGTAAGAAGTCAGGGTGGGGATATTGATGCCATCGGTCAGGGAAAAATAGGTTTTTGCCCCATCAAAGGGGTGGCAAGGGTCGAGATGGGGAGAGAGGGTCAGAGATCCTTGTTCCAGGTTAAAAATCGGATAAAACAGGGAGGTGAGGGAAGCGGTTTCCGCCCCCGTTGTGGGGGCATCCACAAAGAAACGTAACCCCACATCGAGGGCTTCTAGATCGGCTTGATTTAAGGTCAGGTCAAACAGGAGAGATCCCGCTCCAATTTGTCCATAAAACGGCAACTTGACGGGTGCAGCGATCGCCCCTACTGTCTGGGGATTTTGAGCAAGGGTGTTAGTCAGACAAATCTGGGCTTCTCCAGTGGCGGGATTTTTCAGTTCAAATTGATTCTCCGCCAGATTAACGGAAAAGATACTGCCCTGGCCAGCGATTAAAGCGAGGTTGCGAAAATGCAGGTTGATCTCCTTAATTTGGGCGGTATTACCCGACTGATTCACCAGTTTTAGGGTAGAAAGCCGCCAGTTTGTCCCTACATCGTTGGGATTCTCAATCCAAATACATCGGACATCCGAGTATTCTGGCTGTTGTAATAAGCCTTGTAAGGTACTCACAAAGGAGGATAAATCCCAGACTGGCATCCCCAGAAAGACGTAACAGCCTCCCTTGTCCCAGGACTCACTCATCGTAATGGGGGGGGTCATGGACTGACTGGGTAAGTAGGCGATCGTGCGGGAGATCTCTCCGTCTGATGCAGTCCCCTGGCTGGCAAAATAGAGGGCAATGGTCGGAACAGGTTGGACAAAGGTGGGCTTATTGTTGGAGATGGCCATGGGTTTGGGGGGAGGTTGGGGAATGTGGGAAGAAAGTAGGTATTATATGCTGACTCCTAACTCCGAACTCCTGATAGTTTTGATAACCATAGCCTTCGGTTTGACCAGGATGGGGTCTGGTCCACTGAGGGGGTGATCGCTGTTGAGAGTCCCATCGCCATTGATGCGGTAAAACTGAACATAGGCGGTCTGCCAACCAGGATTAAAGGCAACTAAGGTCGATGTCACCGTTTTGTCCACCGTTTTGACGAAGGTGGCGGTAAAAACCATGGTGTTGACCTCTGTCCCGTTAGCATCAACGTTTTTCCCATAGACTGTCCAATCGGGTGTTCCATAGCGATCAAGAACATGAAGCAGATGGATCACGGAGGTGGGTTTGTCCGAGGGCATCATATTGCCTTCCTGTCCTTCTCCCAAAAGGCGATCGGGGACAGTCCAATCACTGAGCAATCGCTCGATGAGGGGTAAGGTTTTGTTGACATCCCCAGGGTAATAGGGTTCACCCCCCAAGGCTGCCCCCATGGCCAAAGCAAGAAAGTTACCTGGGCTAAATAGGGCTGTATCGAGGGTTTCTCTCCAGGCTTCTGTCAACAAGGAATTAGCCCATTTTTTCATGTATTCGCTGTTGCGACTGATGCCTAACGTCCAAGGGGCGATCGGATAACTTTGAATGAATTTCGAGCCGGTGGGGTAAGCATAGAAAAAGTTGCTCAGGGAGTTAGTTCCAAAATACAAAGTGGAATTACCACAACTTCCCTCTCCCGCAAACTCTTGCGCCGCACTCACCAGACTCGATCCAGGATTATAATGATTTCCCTGCTTGTCTTTATCTTGTGTAGAGGTGGTGACAGGTACCCAAGTCCATTGATTTTCATCCCCTAATTTAAGGTTGTAATTTTTGTCATAGAAGTAAATATCGCCCGCATAGGACCCCGTTGCCAAAAGGTAAATGCCGAGATCGGCGATGGATTTGCGATCGCTTCCTGCACCCCAGAGTACGATTCCTGACCAAGCTTGATTGCCTTCCCAATTGGAATTTTCATTCATACCATCAAAATTCCCAGAGCCAGTCCCGGCCATGTCAAATGAAGACCAGGCATCCTGTTCATTCACCGTACCAGACTTGCCAGGTTGCGCCCCACTGGCCCAACCATGACCATTCCACTGATCAAAAAACGCCATTTTTTGATAGGTCAGTTCTGGATGACTGTAGAAATCGTCGTGTTTGTCGGGATCGTAGGCCAGCGTCATCACCAACTGATCGATCGCGGTGCCCATTTGGCTTGGATCGCACCAAAGACGGGGCTCGGTGCCTTGGGGTTTCCCTGGTTTATCTTCCCAAGCTCGGTCTAAACTGGCGACAACACCGGCCGTGGTCAGATAATACCCGAAAAAGTAGTGCTGATCGTTCATTTGGTCGGAGACAAAAAAGCCGCTCCACATCTCGCCTTCATGCCAAGGTCGTTTTTTCGTCTTATTTTTATCGGGATCAAATCCAGAGGGAACGGGGGGATTGTTGCTGGTACTATTAAAGCCAATGCCTGGGAGTCCCCCTGTGGGATTAATCACTGTTCGCCGTGCTTGGTCATCGTATTGGGCAAAATACTTCAATTTCCAATCGCTGTCCGCGAGGGGAGAATTTTCGTAGGGGTTAGGCTGGAAAAACAAACTGAGGGTTGTCTGCAAGCCTTGAGTCCAGGTTTTTAAAGCACC
>JAYKJI010000091.1:0-13681 GCA_035285405.1 Snowella sp.
CACCGTGACTGATGCCTCCATGGATGAGTCCATTCCTTGGCAGACGTTCCCGGTGGCAGAAATTGAGGAATGGATTGAACAAGAAGGAGTTACTCCCCAGGCGATCGCCCTTGAGGTGCGCTCTGAATTGCTCCGCTGCGAGAATCTCCACCATTTCACTGTGCTCGTTGCTGACTTCGGTGAGGCGATCGTTACTTGGGTAGCAAACCATCTACTTCCTGCTCAACAGCGATTATTCTTTGCCCAGACATATTTCTAAGCTCAGTTGAAAAAGACAAGTCAGCCCTGGCTTGAATAGACTGGGCACCACTTTCTATATCCCCCTATGACCAAAATCATTGCCCTATTTAACCAAGCAGGTGGTGTTGGTAAAAGTACGCTGACTCAAAATCTGGGTTACCATCTTCGACAACAAAACCACAAAGTTCTCCTGGTCGATCTTGACCCCCAGGCCTCCCTGACAACATTTATGGGACTAGAGCCAGAAGGGTTATCCGTAACCATTGCTGAACCCCTATTGGATGAAGACGGCGAAGTTACGCCGGTACCGATTCATCGAGATTTGAACAGCTTGGATTTAGTCCCGGCGAATATCAATTTATCGGGTGTCGAGTTGGCGTTGGTCAATGCTGATATGAGGGATTTACGTCTCAAAGACGTTTTAGAACCCATCAAAGCAGACTACAACTTCATTCTGATCGACTGTCCCCCGAGTCTGGGGCTGTTATCCTATATCAGCCTGGTTGCCGCAACTCACATCCTGGTTCCAATTCAATGCCAATTTAAAGCCTTTGCTGGCACTAATCTGTTAATTAAAACCGTAGCCAGAGTCAAACGTCGTCCCAATCGAACGTTGGCGATCGCCGGTTTTGTGCCCACCTTATATGATCAACGCCGTAGCCAAGACGAAAGAACCCTAGCCGCCATTCAAGAACGCTTTAGCGAAATTGCTCCTATTTATCCCCCTATCCCCTGGTCAACGAGTTTTGCCGACGCCGCGGAAGCACGCTTACCCCTAGCGCTTTATGACAAGCATCACAAAGCCGTTGCTGTCCTTAATCAAATCAGCCAAGCCATTAGCCTTTTGCCATGACCTCAAAACATGAACGTTCCTATGGGGCAGATACCTCTGCCATTTCCCTCAATGCTCTTATTCCTGAGGCCGACGCCACCTGGCTATCCCCCGACGACATCGTTGTGCAGTCCCAACCTCGACGCTACTTTGACCCCCTAAAACAAGAGCAACTCATTCGCTCCATTCAAGATGTAGGCATTCTCGAACCGTTAATCGTTCGTCCTTGGGATAACCTGAAATATGAGTTAGTTGCCGGAGAAAGGCGTTATCGAGCCGCCCTTAGCCTTAAGTTACAAGAAATCCCCGTTGTCATTAAAGAGCTAAATCAAACTGAAGCGCTAAAAATCACCCTGACAGAAAACCTGCAACGGGACGACCTAAATCCCGTTGATGAGACCGAGGGGATCTTGCAGTTATTGGCATTGGAACTTGAACAAACCCCTGAGCAAAGTCGCCAACTGCTTTACCAAATGAAAAATGCCCTGGAAAAATCCAGCAAGATAAATAGCATTGAAGAGAAGCAGACTGATTCCCAATCCTCATTTAGGGATAACATTATCCCTAACCCTGATTCTCCAGAAGAACAGGCTGTCCAGTCCCTGTTATCAACCTTGGGATATAACTGGTATTCCTTCACCTGTAACCGATTGCCTTTACTGAAGCTGCCTGACGATATATTACAAGCACTCCGGCAAGGAAAAATTGAATATACGAAAGCCAAGGAAATTGCCAAACTTAAAGATCTAGATCAACGACAAGAGTTATTGAAAATGGTTATAGCCGAAGGATTGTCCTTAAAAGACATTAAAGCAAAAATCAAAGACTTAAAGTTGGATACAAAAATAACCAACTCGTCTCCTAAGCATGAAGTACAAACTCTGACACGTCGTCTCAATGATCAGAGACTTTGGGAGCGGGAGCCGGAGACATGGCAAAAAATCGAACTGTTATTGCAACAGGTCAATCAGATTCTTGATTCTGTTGATAATGGGAAAATAAGTGGCATCAGCAAAACAACATTAGCGCCAATCTTTGATCATGACACGACAAGTCCGTCAAGACCGACAGAATGAAAAGTGCGTTTAGGGATAACGTTATCCCTAAATATCAACTAACCTGAGCAGTCTATGAATTAACATATTTTGTTCATACTCTTTTGTTTTAATGTCTTAATCTGTCATAGTGGTTGCTTTTCATTTTGATTTTTTGCCAAATTGTCGAATAGAGCGTGGATAACTTGTTGTGGTATGGAGACTGACAGCGATCGCCGTTTAAGAGGGTTTTCAGGTAATTAGTTAGTTTCACCAGGGGGAATAAAGCGAATTTCCATCCGTCGTCGGGATTGGTCAGCGGAACGGTTAATGGGGGCTAAGTTTCCTGTGGCATCGTATAGCTGTCCAGCGGAATAGGCTTTAAAGTCTACGGTTTGGAATTGTCCAGATTTTTTAATCGCTTCAATTACAGCTAAGGCTCGCATTAATCCTAAATCGGCGTTGGAACCCGGACTAAGAACAGTGACAGGTTGTTTACCAGCGGCAACGGATTCGAGCTTTTGATCCAAATTTCCCAAACGACGGTTTTCTTGCCCATCGGTGTGACCAATCACTTGAATAAAATCAATGTTGCCATCTTTTTCAGCAATGGTCTTTTGGATTTCAGGAATAATTTTATCGGTAATATAGCGATTGAGTTGGGGCGTTAAGACGGCACTACCGGATTGGAATTTAAAGTTGCCTGATGCTTCGTCAATCACAATGGGTCTGGCGCTTTTCAGTTTGCGGTTTAGGTCGGAAGCTTGCAATAGTGCGAGAAACAAAAACAGGCTTAAGATCATAAAAGCGTTAGACATTAAGTCGGTAAATGCCGGAAAAGGATTTAAGGACTCTGATGAATTCAAACGACGGTTTCTGCGATACATAAACTTTACTGTTTACATCAGATTGCGGTTATTCGGCTGGCCTTGTTTGGCGATCGCCAATAATTGGGATAAAGTTTGATTGATGGTTTGCAGTTGGTGATTATTGTCTTGAACATAATCATCAATGCCGGTTTTAGTTTGCTGTTGCTGCGTTTTGATTTCGGCTAGGATAACAAGGGTTTCCTGTAAAATTTGCTGATTTTGGTTGGATAGGTTCAAAATAATTTTCGCCAAGGATCGAATATTGCTCTGCATTTTTTGGTTGATCCCTGTCACTAAGTTGAGAGTTAATTCTTCAAAATTCAGATTGTCTTGGTATTCAATCACTTTTCTGATCAATGCTTTATGGTTTTGCGATAGGGCTGACAGTTGTTTTACCTCTTCTGCCTGTTGGGTTTGATGAGACTCAATGAGATTATTGGTGGTTTGTTGTAGGGATGTCACTTCATGAGTCAACGCAGATACTGTTTGAAGTTGATCGCTGGAATGGTTATCGAGTTGACTCAAGGCATTTGAGACTGTAGTTAGATTCGCATTGACTTGTTGAACAGTGCGGGAATAGGTTTCGATTTCTTCGGCAACTAGCTGTAGGGTTTGAGCACTGGTATTAATTTTGTTTTCTACTTTGTTCAGTTGATTATCTTCTTGAACCAGGCGATCGTGATTGAGAGCAATAATTTCATTGGAGTGTTGGTTAAGAACTTTTACTTCCTGGGCTAATTCCTGAATGGTTTCGATAGCCGTTTGCATGGTTTGAGCCATACTTTCCATGCCCTGAATGTTTGTTTGTAGGGTTTTTGCCGCGTCGGAAAACTGATCTAAATTTTGGGAAGCTTCTGCAAGCTTGTTAGGAAATTGGCTGTTTTCAATTTTTTGGGATACCTCTTGGTAGCGGCGAGTACTGAGTTCAAAATCCTTAGTGGATTGTCCAAAGGTTTCATATACGTTTTTAGCTAACTCTGATGCTTTTTTGTTTTGCTGTAAAAACTCGTCAACTTTTTCGGAAAAATGCTGTGTTGTTTTCAAGAATTGGGTTTGAGTATCGGCAAAATCATTACGCCATTTATACAAGGCTTGACTATATTGTTCAATTTGCCCTGATGCTGTTTTAAAATCGTTTGCACTTTGAACAAACTTATCGGAAGATTCAGGAACATCCCTAATATTGTCATTAAAAGTATTGATAGATTCAACAAATTTGTTAATACTTTCTACGAACTTTGGGAAATATTTAATGAGAACTTTATCCAAAACAGATTCTAAGTTAAACTCATCACTGTCCTCAGGTTTAGAATAAAGCATATCTGCTAGAACTTGGTACATCGAGTTTTCAAGACTTTCTGCGTCTTTTGCAGAACCATAGAGAACCGATGACAAAACATTTTTGAGCCGTGAATCTAGATCATTTTCTGGGGTGAGTTCATTATCTAATCGACTTTCCAGCAAATTCAATAGCTTTTCTTTTTGAAGTTCAACATTCCAAATATTATTGGCAATGGTCAGTCCAGCAGCGCAGGCAATGGCATACAAGCTACTATAAAAGGCGATCGCCATACTTTCTAAGGGTGCCTGTAAATTTTCGACCACGATACTGGCTTCGCTGCTTTCATTACTAATCACATCTGTAATATTGCCCAAATTGAAGGTGATGCCTATAAACGTCCCCAGCAACCCCAGGGACACTAAAAGATTGGGAAGATTACGGGTAAAATAGGTTAAATTATCATAACTAAAACCCCAAAAATTTTGTTCACTATAATAAATTTCTAGAATAGCTAACTTATTAGAAAATAGCGCATTTTTATACTTTGCCCGCGAGCCAAATATGTCTGCAATTTTTTGCATGATACTGGAATCGGCTTTTTCCAGCTCATTGGAGACTCGGCTAATTTCCTGACAGAGTTGAAATCGGATAAAAACGGTGATCGCCGTTAGTAGTAGAAATATGATCCCGAATAGAGTGGGGATATTTTCTCTGATTAAAGTCATCATCATTGTTCTTACTGAATGTCATCACGGTGTCAACGCCCAAACTGACGATACACCTAGTGGTAAGCCTACCTGATCTAAATCATAGCGATGATTGCTAAAATTGATCCCGAATGAAGCTTGATTTTTCCGGATGAGGATATTAGGCTAATTAGCTAACCATAGCTACCGCTAGTCACTCCTTTATGACTGTTTTTCTGGGTTATTGTACGATATGGTGTTACGCCAACAAAAGAGAACCAGGTTATCCCAACGTCATTAACGGATTAATTAATCTGGCGATCGCCAGAATGAAAATAACAATAGGAACGCCCTATTTTTTTAAGCGACTTTGTTGCATAGTGTTAAATGTGATTTTAGAAATTTCGGGAAATAACGTTTCATCTTTGGCATAATTTGTATCTTCAGTAAAAATTGCTAGTACGTATTTTGTCTTGCCGTCTGGTGTAGAAATATAGGCCACTTCGCTTCGAGTTTGGGTTGTCCAACCTGCTTTGGAGTAAAAAATCGTATCTTGAGGTAGAGATTCACCAAAAAAAGATTTTATTGGATTAAAGTAATCAATGGACGTAGATTTCCAATCAAAGCTATTTAGATCCCATTTTAAAAGTTCTTTTAATTGTGGAGAAAGAAAATTTTCTTGTGCAATAAAGTACATCAAGTATGCCGCATGTTGAACTGATAACTTATTTCTTATTGGAGTATCTGGATTGTTACCTCGAATTTGCTGATCTCTTCCTTCTGGGCTACTGTAATCGATATCGGGAATAGGAAATACTTTTTGACTGATGTTAATCCCTTTAAATCCGTAATAATGCTCGAAAAATTGATTCATCAAATTTCTCTTGTTAGACCAGGTGGCATATTCAGCAGGACTTAATGTGGCTCCAGATTTTGTTTGAGTGATGATATCAATTACATTGCTTGTAGAGTTATTATCTGACTCTCGAATCATGAGCGTTAGATATTCAAGAAACTGGGGATTCTCATTGCTGAGTAATTGGGGACTTTGAGTAATAAGAGCTGATGCATAAGTCAGCCAAAATATTTTGGCTATACTGGCTGGATACCTGAGTTGTTGTTCTTGATAACCTGAACTAGCCCCTGAGTTCACATCAATTATCATTAGGGATAAGTTGGCCGTGGAATAACCTCGTTTTGCACAGGTTTCGATGATACTGTTCCTGATATTATCTAACTTCTCCTGTTCTTGAACTAAATCAGGAGTATTTTTAAGGGCGGTTTTAGGCGGTTGATTTAGTGTATTTAATTGAGGTAATTGAGGTGAAGTCGTGGGATCAGGTAATGTTCCTGATACAGAAGACTCATTGTCAGGGACTTTACTAAAACCATGAGGTTGTGAAGTATTTGATATATCAGCTGTATCTTTTGAAAAAAACTTATTGTTCAATATACGGGCAAGTAAAATAAAATTGATTGACAGAGCAATTGCTGTAACTGTATAACTGATATTCCTCCAAAATTTTGGCGCCAGTTTTATGCGTTTGCGGCGTTTATTTGGGGGAGAGTCGAGATCTTTACTCATTTTTTAAAGTTGGTTAAAAGAATTAGCATCCAGGCAATTTAAAATAAGAAATTTTTATATTTCCATCAACTTTCCTCAATTCATAACGGGTAGTAGATGTCTTGTAGCCGCTGTTGTTAGGATCTATTCCCCCCCGACTGTTATATAAAGTTCTTCTTTCTTTAAAAGTAACACTAATGGTTGCATCATCTCCTATGGAGGAAAATTCATTTACACTTACTATCTGTTGCTCATCATAGGTATAATACGCTCCATTTTCCTCTAGCCATTGCACAGATCCGAAATTACATTCCAGTGCTCTTCCCGTTAAATACTCTCTGAGTAAATCCCGATTAAAAGGGGGGGCATAAATTTCTCGTTTAGCTCTTAACCAATTTTCAAAAAAACTTACAGCTTCAGATTCCGTTATATTGCCTTGTGAGGTTGGTGGAGTAGTTGAAGTCGGAGATGACTGTGGAGGCGGAGTCGTTGTGGCTAGAGTTTCCGTTTCTTTAACATCACCATTGGAAGCGCTATCTGAAGAAACTGGTTGGGAACGCTGCATAAGGATAATAGTGGTTAACACTGCAACGAGAGCGACGAGTCCGCTAATTAAAACGCCTTTCCATGGCCCTGGTGCCGGCGGTACTGGTACTGGTTCTCTTGGTGGCGCTGGTTGTGGTGTCGGTGTTTGCGGTGTTTGCGGTGTTGGATTTCCTGAATCTTTAGATTTGGGAGAGAGTGGTTTTTTCTCCTCAGATTTGGTGGGTATTGTGTGAGAGTCTGTTGTTGTTATTTTGTCTTTAACAGGCATTATCGCCTTTAATTCATCTAAAACTTGACGAGATGTTCGATTGCGCCCTTCTGGTTTTTCATTCCCTAATTTTTCGAGTAACCTAATTAACTGATCGTAGTTTGAAAAATTAGCATTTGGGATGTAAGCTTCCCAATCAATTTCCCCCGTTAGTTGGCTTTTTGTCGAATCATCAGGGATTTTACCGGCAATAGCAAAAGCTAAAACATAGGCTAGACTGTAAAGGTCACCCTTGCTGTTTGCAATGTTTCCCGTTTTTAGTTCCGGCGCTACAAAAGGGTTATCAAGGGTTTTAACGTTTGCTGGATTTAAGGAAAATAAAACATCGGAAACGATATCGATATTGATCAAGACCGGCTTATCTAAATTATTTAAAAAAATATTACTCGGTTGCAAGTCTCGATGAACAAGACCTACGTTATGTAAGGCAATTAATGCTTCCGTCAAAGGACAAACAAAAGAAATGGCAGTATCAATTTCTAAAGGTGCTTTTTGCTCTAGGGTTTTTCCTTGAATATAATTTTCAACCCAATACAAACTCTTGACATCGGAAAAACTACAAATTATTTTTGGAAAGAGATCAATTTCTTTTTGTACTTCTTTAAGTTTGAAAATATTCTGCTCAACCTGTTGACGCAAGATACGATTTTGCCCATCGTCTAATTCATCAAAATATTTTAGCTTTTTGACAAGCAGAATTCTATTGATTTCATCCTGCACTTCCCATTTTTGCCAATAGGAACCATCTGGTAATTGTCTTAAAATCTCATAATCCTGAAAGGGCCAATCATTCATGATCATTAAAATTGATGAAAATAAGTAAGGTAGACAGGATTTAGATCCAGTAGTTTAAAACATATTTTTAAGCCATAAAGTCTTAAAAGAGTAGCTTGCTTTGAGAAAAACTCAGCCCTACAGCTACAGGTGTTTATGTACTTGTCTATCCATACGGCTAAATGCAAGCTGACTCCATTTGCATAATAGCTGCGAATGAGCAAACAGGAATAATTTAATTTCTGCGATCGCCAACAAAGATCTCGCCTAAAATTAGGGTTATTGGGGCGATACTATGACTGCTTGATTTTTGCGAGGGAGTGTATTAGGCTAATCAGCGAACTTCCGCTCTGACAAACCGTTTCCATTATTGTTGTTCTGGGTTGCTGTGTGAAAAGCTGGATTGTATTCTCGGTATTGGCGTTGGTGTTGGCAGGTTGTGGGGGGCGGGGTGGTTTGCCCTGTATCGAGTCTTCCACCTCAGAGGGGGGTGATGTCGAGTCTGTTGCCGAACCCTTTGATAATTTACAAGTACAAGTGGGGGTGGATGCTAGTGAGTCGATGCAGGGCTTTGTGAGTCGTCCTGGTACTCGTTATTCCCAGGCGATCGCCTCTTTACATACGTTATTGCAAAATAAAAAGGTACCGACTACTTACTGGCGAGTGGGGGGCAATGTGCAAATAACCGCCGCCCAACCCATTTCCCCCGGACAATTTTTAGTCGCTGCCAAACCGGACTTTTATTGCAGTCGGGATCAAGTATCGACGGATTATCCCTGTGTTTCCAGTACCTTGGGGCAAATTTATGAATTAAAGCCTGAGGGGAAAGCTGGGGGGACGGCCACTGAAGATGGTGACTCTAAAGACAATGAAGATGGCGATCGCCAAGTCGATGAATCTCCCCGTACCTTAAAAATTTTATTGACCGATTTAGAGCCAGATAACTCGGCAGTAGGGACGTTGTCGGGTTTAATTAGCCAGGAATTAGAGGATAATCCTACTTATAAAGCGGTTTTGATTGGGGTACGGAGCCAATTTCAGGGCAATGTGTATGCTGCCGATGGTCGGAGTTTTACAACCCTTAAATACGACACCACAGGGCAGGACATTGATCAAAAAGGTCGTCCTTTCTTTATTTTGATGTCAGGGCCAGAGGAAACGGTGAATGAGTTGGTAAAACAGTTTCGACGTTTACCTTTGGATGTGAATAAAGCATTTAGAGCTTCTACATTTCAACAAGGGGAGCGATCAGCCGCCACCCTGGATAGCCAGAGTTTTAAGGAGGAAATCAAAAAATGCGTGACCAAAATCGGTGCAATTGACGGGCAAAGACCGAATGGCGATCAGGAAGGGGATTGGTTGATGATCGAGGAGGACAGCGAGTGTACTAACGGCAAACCGATAGAGTTGCAAATTCCCTCCAAAAATACGGTGATGTTGACAGGGGGCGAATTAACCTCGGATTTGTTTGAGATATCCGAGCCTTCTTTGGTGACAGTTAAAGAAGCTCAGATTGAACCAAACCCGGCCAAGGATGAGACTCGATTAAAGCTGACCCTCGGTTTTGATGGCGAAAAAATGTCCTCCAAGGATGGTGAGCTTATCTATATCACGCTCTTAGACCGCAACCTAGACCAAGCGGTTTGGGAGGATTGGGATATGGACATTAACCAACCCGATGGGTCAAAAACCCAAAATCTACGGCTATTTGTCTCAGGATTACGGCAAGCCATGGGCCAAGAGCAGAACGCTGTTAAGTTTTGTCTCGGCTACAGTCGCTATTGAGGTCACCAATCAGAATTTCTGCTAATCTTCGCGTATTGGTAATGAACAAGGCTTATGAAACTATCGGAAATGATTGCGTTAGCGGTAACGGTGGCGCTCGCCATTATCTTTATTTTTGCCGTCCAACCTTGGTTGTTGGGGGGGCAAGGAGTACCGCTGAGTTTGTCCAGTAGCCGACTGGATAAATGGGCTGAAGAAATCCTCATGCCGAGCCTGTATGTGGTGTTTGGGCTGGGGATTTTGCTCTTACTGTTTTGGATGTTCAAAGCAAGTACGTCCCAATTTACCCGAACCCAGGATGTTTTAAAAACTGGCGGCCTGTGGTGGTTGTCCGCGATTCTCCTTGGGGTGATTAGTTTGTTAACTCTGGTTGGGTTGACCTTTTTCCGGGGCTGGTTTGAAGATAGCCGTAGCCTTGAACCCTTCTATTGGCTGTTCGGTTTCCTGATTATTGATGTGCTGTTCATCTACTGGCTACCCACGGCGATCGCCACCCCCAAATCCATGCGCTATGTGCCGCCGGGATCAATGTTGTTACGCAAAATCTACGGAGGCTAAGGAATCATGCGAAAAATCTATGCCATTGGTGTGGGCGGTAGTGGAGCAAAGTGCTTGGAGTCTATGGTGTTTCTCCATGGCTTGGGGGTCTATGGTCTAGACTGCCAGTTAGGGATTTTGTTAGTTGATGCTGACAAATCCAACGGCAACTCCCAACGCACCAGTATTAACCTTACTTCAACCATTGAAGCCCATCAAAAATTCAAAAATGGCAAAACTTCATTGTTGAATGGAGAGATCATTAACTATGGCACCTGGAATCCGTTAGGAGATGTCATTCATGCCTCTAATTTAAAGACAATTTTCAATAAAGAAGCACTACAAGTTAATGCTCCGGCCTTGAGTAAGCTTTTCGATGCTCTGTATAGCCCAGAAGAACAGCAAGCAGATTTAGGGGTCGGCTTTCGGGGTCGGCCACCCATTGGTTCCGCCGTCATGAGTCGCCTAGAGCTGGAAACCCTACAACAGGAGGGAGAACGCAATGGTTGGCAACGGCTATTTGCCCAGATTCAAGCGGATCTAGGGGCAGGCAATAACCAGGTCGTCGTCCATTTTTGTGGCAGTATCTTTGGTGGTACAGGGGCGTCGGGAATCCCCACTTTGGCGAAATTAGTGGCCAATCAGTTAAAGCGGGATCAGCTACGTAATAGCGTCCGCATTAATGCCTCGTTATTATTACCTTATTTCGGCTTTGAGAAACCAAACGACGGTGATCAAACTGTCTATGCGGAAACTCGCTTTTTTGCCCTCAACACCCAAGCAGCATTGCAGTATCTGACGGAACAAGGGGATGGATGCTTTGATCGGATCTATCTGATCGGTGATCAGGACAAAACCAAATACCAATCCCACACGGGGGGAACCAACCAACAAAATGATGCCCATTTCGTAGAGTTGTATGCAGCCCTAGCCCTTAACCATAGTTTTGAGAACTTTGGCCAAGGGGGGGAACCCACCAAAGGGCTTTATATTAGTCGTGACTCCGGCGATCGCCTTTTGTGGACGGATTTACCCAATAGCCAGGAGGTGAAACGAGACCTGAGCAAAGGGGTGAGATTTGCTTATGCCTGGTTGTATAACCTCTCCATGGAACTGGACGAGGCCATCAGAATGGGTGGGCCACGCTTTGCCAAAGGTGCTCCCTGGTTTCGCCACTATTTTTCTCTCAAGGCAGGCAAAGACGAAAAGCCCTTAGTTTCTGCGGAAACTGAAAAGGAACTTAATCAAGTTTTGATAACGTGGTGTAGCCGCTTTCTGATGTGGAGTCAACAAGTTGCGGGTTCCCATCGTGGAGGAGAACATTTCTTCCGTCTAGCCCAATTAAATGAGCTTGACCCCAATAAAGCCCGGTCTTATCATGAACACCTTCATGCATTGGTCATTGATCAGGAGATGAGTGTTGAGGCCCAAAAAGGCGATCGCCTGGATACCATCAAAAATCGCCTAGCCGATCAAGGCGAAACGGGACAGTTTGGCATTTTTGGTTTAGCTCATGCCTTATTTAGTCTTATCTAGGCATTACTGCTAAAGGATCGTTTTTGACATTCTGTAATTTTTAATGGAAACACGCCATGCCTTTTCAACCGTTACTCCCGAAAACGAATGCTGCCTTTTCCGGTGGTGATGCCCCTGGTCAATGGATTGAAGGAACTACAGCCCTATTTAATAACTTAAGCGACAACCTGGAATTTGATGCCGGCGCTTATAACGAAGTCAACTCCATTCCCAGTCCTTGGTCTCGCCCGTTACAACTTATTTCCGCTTTTCGTAATCCCAACTATCCCAATCGGGCGTGGCTCATCGCCCAGTATCGGGGTCTATTAAGCACCCTGGCCCTAGCAAAAAATTTAAGGCTAAATATCACTGCCACCCAAGTGCGGTTAAACGATTTCCAAAACAATGAATTTGGCAGGTGTTTATTAAGTTTGACCCCAAAGGAAGATAGCATTTTGCGGATGAATCCGCCGAATGGCCCCTGGTCAGAAATGTATTTATTTGAGCTAGATGGCGTTGTCATTGGCATGACTAGTCCCGCCACATTGGTGTGCCCCACAGGGTATTTTCCAGATCGATTGAAAGATCGCATCGCTTGGCTACAGTGGAAACCGTTTTATGTCAATAAACAAAATCAAGAGCTGGGTTTTTTCGCTGATCCGCTGAACCATGGATTACCGACCAAATATAAGCAAATCCTCGCGCCTTGGTTGGGCTATCTACGAGGGGAGTTACTAGCGAATCCCCTCAATGCCGCTTTGGCCGGCTCTGTGGGGGGAATTTTAAATGAGTATATTGCAGCGCTGGGCGTCAACAGCAGCATGGCCTATATGCCGGACAGTGACTCCATGCCCTTTAGTCTCCCCCTAGGATACAAACCCCTTGACGCCCTATATCCCGCCCCGAAAGTGACGGAAAAATCCCATGTTCAAGTCATTGCGGCGGAAGGAAAGCAACCCCAAAAACAACTATATTTAATTGATCAATTACAGTCACCGGGAATTTTAGGAATTACCTTGCCCGAAATTAATGTGATTGACTCAGTGACCCTAAGGGATTTTCCCACCCTTGCTCCAAATGTGCTAGAAGACTATCGAAGAAAAGCTAACTTTGCCTCACCAGCAGATTTCTTCTTGTCAGAAATTTATTTCAGTCGGACTGCTAATTTGCTACCGGGATCTTGGTTAGATCAAAAAACGAGTAATCTTAATAATTTAACCATTCTGCTTCCGTTTCAATCTTTTGTTCAAGACTATTTTTCCAGCGAATATTTAGAGAAAAATATAACAATTGAATCAACAATAGTTGACCAAAGCCCCGGCGTTAAAATTTCCCTTACCCTTTATTTGTCCGGTACTGATCGTAAAGTTCCCTATATTGTCAGTCAGAGCTTTGCACTAAAAAATGAAAATCAGTTACCAGATGACTATCCCACGGTGGTACTCTGGCCAAATCTCCCCAAGGCTGCCCAGGTGAATTGGCGTGAGTTTTTCCTATTGGAATCGGTTCTAGACGAAGATGGCGAACGCTACGCATTTCAAATTCAGAAACCTACCGGAGAAGCCCAGCAAACCATCCGCAGTTTTGGCCAAGAAAAATATCACTATTGGCAATGTAGCCAACGTCCTGACATTTTAGAGGTGATGAATGATGAGGCAAAATATCTAGGCATGATCCCCCTCAAGACTTCCCAACCCCAACAAGGGGAAGCGGACAGTTGGACAGTGGGGGTAGATTTTGGCACTTCAT
>JAYKJI010000092.1:0-4861 GCA_035285405.1 Snowella sp.
GCGTTGGTATGGAGGACAGTGATTTGGTAAATTATAAATTAACGTGAGTTTCGGTTAAGAATTCGGTGTTCATAGTCTGTCATCTCTCTCTATGATCATCCTTGTTAAAGACAGTCATTATCCCCTATTGCAAGTTTCAAAACTTAGTTCTACATCAGCATCCTTCTATCCTTACGGTGAGGCGATCTTGGTTAGTCAGAATGAGATTTGAGGCGAATATAGCATAGCTTAATACCCATAAACTTATTATTAAAAAAAGGACTTCCGCGCATCAGCAAGGACCTACAACTGTGGATAAAGACCAGCATCTCGTTCTTCTTGAGTTGCTCTACCAAAATGGGAACTAAGTTTTAGTTTGAATTGAATACGAGTCTCATCAGTCATTTGAAGAATTTTATTTTTTAGTAGAAAATCATACTGTGTTTTAGGGAATGAAACTATCTGATTGAAATCTACTGAATAATCTTTAGTTAAGGGAGGTTGTTGAGCAATAAAAAACGAACTAATATAAGTTTCTAAATTATTAGATTTTAAGACATTCAATTTTTCTTGATTGTTCTTAATAGTGTAGGGAATATCTAAAAGAGGAGCAGTCACAAAAGCTAAAGACTTTGGTTTCCCATCATCCCGTTTAGCTAAATCGCAACATTGAGAAATGACAATAAAAAAGCCATAGTAAACATTAATTTGGGCTGTAAAACCTGATAATCCCTGCTTACTTTTTTTCTCCAGATTGGCAATTAAATTGGGTAATTGCTCTTCTCCACTACCGATAGTTTCATGGACTAAAATATTAGCAGGTTTGCCAATCAGTGATATTTCTGAACAAGAGATTTCAGGATAAAATAAACCCTGAATAATATCGCCTTGTCGTAATTCATTTAAATCGGGATTATCTATAAACATTGATTCCGGTTAAGTTTAAAGTTCATCTAGTTCTTCGTCGGAATAAATTGAGTCATACTTTTCGTTAATAATCGGCATAGATTTAACAACTCTCAAAAATGATTCGATAATTTCAGGAGATTCAGATTGTTCATAATATCCAGTAAGATCTTCATCAACCTGACTTTCTGAGAAGTCATTTTCAACCTTGATTGTTTTTTTATTTATGGATTTGGGAAGACTGCCATCAACTTTTTCCAGAAGAAAATTTCTAACCTCTTGACCAACAATAGCTTTCTCTGCGTTGTCAGAATTAGGATAATCAAACTCTTCAAGGATAGCTAATAAGCCTCTAACCGCTTGCTGTCGATTGATGCCTTTTGTCGTTTTTGAAGAATCATAATTACTAACAATAGATTTCCTTTTTTGGTATAAAGAATTTTTGTTAGTAAACTTAGTAAACGCATCAAAGCTGTAAGGATTTCTAGATAGTGCTTTAGTTGTCATAGGTTTATCCTCATAATTTGTGTATATTCTTCCGTGATGCTGTTTAAAAACTCTTCTTGGATATAGTGATGTAAACGATTGATATAGTCAAGTAAATTGCTATGTAAAATTGTTTGTTCATAGATAGCATTAATATCTAAAATGTATGTCCCCTGATCATCATTAACCGTATTTGGGATGAAAGCACTACTAACAATTAATAAAAGATCTTCTCTTTCTTTAACAATCTGGGTAGCAAACCTTTTAGTTTCATTAGATTTATCTAACAAGCCTACATCAATATATGGCTTTACGTATTTTCTAGCACCAATAAATCTTTGATCTAATTCAATGACAATATTGTTGACGTAATTCAGACGAGTATTTAAGATTTTTTCAATTTTAAATAAATCAAAAAAGATTTCAAGATAGCCAGATAATTCAGCTAAAAAAGATTCAAAACTATAATATCTGTTGACTAGGAAGGTAAAACTGTCCCTTTCTACAACTAGAGTTTTTTCTTCAGTCTCATTCTGAAAAACATAACGAATCTCTGTTGGTTTATCAGAGGAAACCAATTCTTCAATGCTAAAAGAAATATACTCACCTTGAATTTTTTCTTGGAACTCACAAATGTCCCGCATAATACGAAGATTAAGGGGGAATTTGACTTCAAAAATAACCTCCTGAAGAGGACTATTTGGAAATACTTCTTCCACTAGGGATTGACTTAACAAGAGAACACCTCCATTGGTTGCCTACTTGAGAAACTAAAGTCTTTGAAATGAAGGAATTTTGAAATTACCTTTCAAAACCAAGCTATTAGCTAAGTATAACTTGGCCATTAATCAAAATAATAATTTATTAGCTAAATATAATGCTTTGATAAAGAGTTGCTCAAAAAACGAGTGATTATATGGATAGCGAGTAAAGTAAGAGTTTAAAAAACACAGACTGGACTAAGCTTGAAGAAAGCCCAGTCTAACCCCATTATACCCTAACTACCGCCAATCCGGGCGACATCACGAGCATTCTCCTCAAAGGCCGCATTCAGGGCATCGTCACCACTTAAACCAGCTTCTAAGGCATTTTTAATCGCCTGGAGAACACGCTTATAATCCTTTGGCATTACTTTCACAAACTTAGGAACATTGGATTCCCAATTCGCTAACACTGCCTGACCTTTCGCGCTCTGGGTATACTTAACATGGTTTTGAATTAACTCCCGTAAATCGGCAATCTCTTCAGGTTCTTCTAGGGTTTCTAAACCCACCATGGACTGATTACAACGAGTGGCAAAATCTCCCGTTTCATCAAAGATATAGGCAACACCGCCACTCATCCCCGCCGCAAAGTTCCGACCGGTGGGGCCCAGGACAACGACTTTACCGCCGGTCATGTATTCACAACCGTGATCGCCAACGGATTCTACCACTGCATTGACTCCAGAGTTCCGCACACAGAAGCGTTCCCCGGCCATGCCGGAAATGTAAGCTTCGCCACTGGTCGCCCCGTAGAGACAGACATTACCCGCAATGATGTTGTCGGCCGCCACGAAACTGGAACCTTTGGGGGGATAGACGATAATTTTACCACCGCTTAAACCTTTGCCCAGATAGTCGTTGGCATCCCCTTCTAATTCGAGGGTGACTCCTTTGGGAATAAAGGCTCCAAAGCTTTGTCCGGCACTGCCCTGGAAGTGGAGATGAACAGTATCGTCGGGCAAGCCTTCCCAATGGCGTTTGGTGATTTCGTTGCCGAGGATGGTTCCGACCACCCGGTTAATATTTTTGATCGGTAAAGTGGCTTTGACCTTCTCACCGTTTTCAATGGCGGGTTTGCAGAGATCCAGCAAGACGCTCATATCGAGGGATTTGTCTAAGCCGTGATCCTGGGGAATCTGGCAATAACGACCGACTTCAGGGCCAACTTCGGGCTGATAAAGAATTGCAGAGAGGTCAATGCCTTTGGCTTTCCAGTGGTCAACGGCTTTTTTTGGCTCTAACACATCGGTACGACCCACCATCTCATCAACGCTACGGAAACCCAGTTGAGCCATAATTTCCCGCATTTCCTGGGCCACAAATTGCATAAAGTTCACCGTATGGGCTGGATCGCCGGTAAACTTGGCCCGCAGTTCGGGGTTTTGGGTGGCAATCCCCACCGGACAGGTATTGAGATGACAAGCCCGCATCATAATACAACCCAAGGAAACCAGGGGAGCCGTCGAGAAGCCAAATTCTTCCGCTCCAAGGAGAGCCGCAATCACCACATCCCGACCCGTTTTCATTTGTCCGTCGGTTTCTACCACAATACGAGAACGGAGGTTATTTAGTACAAGCGTCTGATGGGTTTCAGCCAGTCCCAATTCCCAGGGCAGTCCCGCGTGTTTGATCGAAGTTTGAGGAGAAGCTCCCGTACCGCCGTCATAGCCAGAGATTAAGACCACATCGGCATGGGCCTTGGCAACCCCAGTGGCGATCGTCCCTACACCCACTTCGGAAACTAATTTGACGTTAATACGCGCCGCACGATTGGCATTTTTGAGGTCGTGAATTAACTCGGCTAAGTCCTCGATGGAATAAATATCGTGGTGAGGAGGGGGCGAAATTAAACCGACACCAGGGGTTGAGTGACGCACTTTAGCAATCCAGGGATAGACTTTTTTGCCTGGCAGTTGACCGCCTTCGCCTGGTTTCGCCCCTTGAGCCATTTTGATTTGGATTTCCTTGGCTTGAGATAAGTACAAACTCGTCACCCCAAAGCGTCCCGATGCCACCTGTTTGATCGCGCTATTTTTGGAGTCGCCCTCTTCATTCGTCCAGGTATAGCGATCGGGGTCTTCGCCGCCTTCCCCTGTATTGGATTTGCCCCCGATGCGATTCATGGCGATCGCCAGGGACTCATGGGCTTCTTTGGAAATAGAGCCGTAACTCATGGCCCCCGTTTTAAAGCGTTTCATAATCGCTTCAATGGGTTCTACTTCTTCGAGGGGAATAGGTTCCCGGTGTTGAAAATCCAAGAGACCGCGCAGGGTAAAGAATTTTTGATTCTGCTCATTGACCAGTTGGGCATACTTTTTGTAGAGAGCATAATCGCCTTCCCGAACTGCCCGTTGCAAGGTGTGAATGGTTTCAGGGTTAAAGAGATGTTCTTCCCCATCCTTACGCCATTGATATTCCCCACCGACATCGAGGGTATGGGTATCCCCTGGGCGAGGTGCAAAGGCGTGTTGATGCCGCAAAATCGCTTCCTGAGCTAACACCGCTAAATCGGCCCCCTGAATGCGAGACGCTGTCCAGGTAAAGTACTTATCAATAACGGATTTATTTAACCCGATCGCCTCAAAAATTTGCGCCCCGCGATAACTTTGAATGGTGGAAATACCAATCTTAGAAGCAACTTTAATTACCCCTTTAGTGGCCGCTTTAATGTAATTTTTGCAAGCCGTTTTATGGTCAACTCCGGGCAATAACCCATCGGCGATCAT
>JAYKJI010000093.1:0-5555 GCA_035285405.1 Snowella sp.
AAACCTTGAGTCAAGATACCAGATTACAACAGACATTAAAACAAAAAGGATTAGCTCGCGCCCAAGAGTTAACCTGGGAAAAAACGGGTCAGCAAACTTTAAAGATTTTACAATCATTGCTGTAAAACATAGCTTAACCCTGATTCCAAAATAGTTTTTGTCTTTTTTTTTTACCGAATAGTGAGTACTCAATTCATCAAATTCGTGATCATCATTCTCAGCTATATAATTTGATTTTCTGATAATTTCCTGAATAATTAAAGAATATCTTGACGTTTTTTGATGATAAAAATAATTATTAAACAGATGATCGCTTGGAATGCCAGCATTTCCCAATTCAGAAGCAGGTTAGTCCAATGAGGGTCATAAACAGGGTTGGGGACAAAAGTGGCTTTAACAACATTGCCATCGGGTAGAGTAATGGGTTCAGGGATCAAGCGGTTTAGGTCTAGCAAAGAACCATAAGCTCCTACTGACCAGCGACTAACGGTAAACCATGACAGATATTGGCTAAAGCCTTTGATACGGAATAACACCCCGGAAAAGATAATTTGAGGAAGCAATAAAATCGGCAAAGCAGTATTCGCTTGGGTTTCAGTTTTGCAGAGAGTGGATACCATTAACCCCAAACAAAGGGTACTCAATATACTAAGATAGCTAGTCACGGCTAACCCCAGTCCCCAGGGTAGAGAAGAGGTATCGGGAACTTGAAAGGCCAAAAGAATAACAGTGACCATGGCTAGGGTTTGCAGGGCGGCGAGGCCAGAAAGTACCCATACTTTAGATAGAATGTAAGCTACTAAGTTCAGGTTAACCAATCTTTCCCGGCGATAAATGTCGTTTTCTTTAACGATTTCTTGGAGGGAATTGGCTAAACCCACCCAGATAGCGGCACAACTAAATACCAGCAGAACAGTTTGGGCTAAGGGGGCCAGGCTTGGATCAGCTTCTTTTCCTAAAACAAAGGGTTCCTTCGTTCCAATCGCTAGGTTAATGAGCAGGATACCAATGGGGGCAGTGACAAGGGCCAAGAGTAAATTTACTCGGTCTCGCAACAGGGTTTGCCCATATCTTTGACCTAAAATCCAGGCTTGTCGGAAGGGGGAAACTTTCGGAGGGCTGGGTTTAAAGGGAGTTATTGAAACCTCGCCTCCCCCTAATTTTTGATCTATGTACTGATGATGGTAGCTGGATTGAAGATACCGTTGGGCGGTGGCCTCGACAGCGTTCACATTATCGAGTTGAATATAGACATCGGCAAAATCACTATTACCTAGCTGAAAAAATTGGCAGGCTTCGGCATAGGGGCCAAAGTAACAGAGGTTTCCACCTTGACCTAGAAACACTAGGCGATCGCACAGATTAATGTTACTGGTAGCATGGGTCACTAAAACAATAGTGCGTCCTTGATCGGCTAATTTTCGTAGGAGTTGCATCATTTTTTTATCTAATCCGGGATCAAGGCCAGAGGTTGGTTCATCCAGAAAAAAAAGTTTAGGATCGACTAATAATTCCACGCCAATGGAAACCCGTTTTAGTTGACCACCGCTTAGGTTTTTGACTAGTGCGTTACGCCTTTCCTGCATTTCTATCTGAGCTAAGGTTTTTTCGATAATGTCATCAATATCCGCATCCTGGGGCAACCGTAACTTAGCCGAATACCGCAGGGCTTCTTTTACCGTTAAGGTGGTATGAATAATATCTTTTTGGGGAACGTAGCCAATCTGGTTACGGTAAAGGTTAAAGTTATTTCTTAAGTCTTCACCATTGAGGTAAACTAATCCGCTTGTTGTCGGTTCGATACCAAGCAAGGTACGCATAAAAGTAGATTTTCCTGCCCCACTTCCTCCGACTAGGGCAACCAGTTGACCAGGTTCAATAGGTAAAGAAATTTTATTTAAGAGGGTCACAGTTTTTTTACGGTGATCCTGAATTTCTCGAACAATATTATGGACATCCAATCGCAAATTGTCTCCGGTATCAGCAATAACTAATTCATCATTTTGTAAGACCAGGGTATAGGGAGAAATTTTAATAATAGCGGCACTATTAATAAGAATTTTTCCATTAATTTTTGTGCCATTTACATAAACCCCATTGGTACTGTAATCGTAGAGCATATAAGTTTGGGGTTCGAGGTAATCTAAAACGGCGTGTTTACGGGAGACAGCAGGTGAAAGAAGTTGTAAGTTAGCGGTTTCGTCTCGACCAATAATGACCGATCTTTCTTTAAGAAAAATAGAGGGTAAAGCTGTTCTTTTTTCCGAGGTCAGACTGTGGGCATTGAGATATTTAAGGGTAATCAATACATGAATATTTTGCCCAATTTTAATGATGTCGCCATTTTTCAGGGCATAGCCGCCATTATGAGTAATAAGGTGATTGTTAATAAAGAGTTTATTACTGCTAGGGTGAATACCGTCACCGTCATAAATGATGTAATTTCCTTGTTTTTTTACTAGGGTAGCTTGACATCGGCTGATTACGCCCCAATCTGATGGCACGAGTAAATCAGCAAGTTGAGGATCTCGTCCTAAAGTGTGTTTATTTTGGGTTAATTCAAAAGGAGGTAAGGTTTGACCTTGATTAGTTAGAATTAAGTAAGGATTATTACTATTCATGGTAAAACTATTTTGTTTTTTATGATATAAAGAAGGGCTTTATTTGTTATTTTATTGTTTCATATAATTGAAAAATTAATGATTAAAAGAGGCTAAATATAATAAAAATTTCAATTTCTTTTACCATATACATAGCCTTTTACAATCCCGATTTTACAGTCCATTGCGAGCCGCCATAAAAATTTCATCTGCCCTCGGCGGAAGTACATAACGCCAATGCCAAGGCTCATAACTAACTCCTTGGGAATTATTGGGCGGAAACGAAAGCTCAAACCCATATTGATAAGCATTTCTGGCTAACCATTGATAAGCTAAGGTGTTGTCAAAATTCAGTTTTAGATCCTTGCTTGGATTAGCACCATCTCCAATATCTAGGGCGTATCCTGTGTGATGCTCACTATAGCCAGGAGGCGCACTAAATCTTGCGGCGGCTTGTACCCCTCCTTTTCTTTGAATTTGTTTTTGAAATAACGCTTCTTGAGATGAAATAGAGCGAAATCCAGAAATAATAGTTAATTGTACTCCTTGAGCTTGGGCATCTGCTTGCATTTTTTTAAACGCATTAGCCGCTTCTATATCTAAAGATTCACTACGTCCATAATATTCCCCTACTTTGACTAATCGTTTTTGGGAGCTTTCAGGAAAAGGATAGTGACCTAAATTTCTTTTTACAGGAGAAAAGTTTGAATTTGGTCGAGCTGGCTGATAAGAATATTGTTCTGATTGAGGAGGAGGATTATATTCAGAGGAAAGTTCTGGTAAGGATGGAGGAGTTTTGCTAACTTTAGGAGTCACTGGTTTAAGTTGACTTTGGGATGGGCTAGGAACATTTATCGGAGGGAGAGTCTCACTTGTGACTGGCTCAGGAATTTTTGCTATAGTTTCATGGGCTGTTTTATGAGGTTCATTTGATAACTGTTTCGAGCTAGGAATATACCACCAACCATACAACATCCCGATCATAAGAGCGGCAATAAAAAAAATAATAAGATGAAAATTAGCTCTAAAAAACTTAAGTATATTCATGGTTTTATATTTTAATAATTAACTAATTGGCTGGCCATCCATCCAGTTGTACCGGAGCTATGATGATAAACTTTATACCAGACATATCCTCCCGAATCAGTACTACTGTCTAAGATGTCTAGGCTATCTCCGGTATATCCTTGAACAAGAACTCTGTAATTTGTTCCAGGCCCAGAGCGAATATTTTTTGTACCCGATTTTCCACCAATAGTTGCGACACTTCCACTACTTCCTCCAGTCATTGCCATTGTTCGATTGGCTAAATTTTCCATTCTTCTACGTTCTACGGCCAGACGTTCTTTTTCTCTTCGAGCTTGGGCTGTTTCTGCCGCTAGTTTTTGCCGTTCTAATTCTAGGCGTTGCCGTTCCAATTCCTCCTGACGTTTTTTCTCCTCAGCAATTTTTTGTTCTGCCTCCTTGCGTTTTTGCTCCGCTTCTTCCTTGTCTCTTTCTGCCTGAGCCGCCCGTTCCTCCGCCTGTTTCATCTGTTGAGTAATAACGAATCCACTTCCCAAACCGGCCATTACAATGACCAGACCCACTGCAACCGTTAATAAGTTAGTGATCTGAGATTTTTCTTTCGTTTTAGTAGTCGAGAAACCTACTGATGAACCGGTAGGAACCACCACCGTCTGAGAACTAGCCGAGGAACGACTAGAAACCATTAACTCTTTACTAGGAGCGACTTGGATGGTTTCCATGGTTTCTCCGGGCGTAATCTGAGAACTCATTAAGGAATGCAAATCCTGATACATAGCCTCGGCAGTCGGATAACGACGACTGGGTTCCATGGCGATTGCTTTAGTAAGTACCTTAGCCAACTTCGGATCTACCGCAGGAACATGACTCATCCAATCCAATTCCCCCGTTAACTGGCTGGTGGCAAATTCGACTGGAAGCTTTTGGGTAAGGGCATAGATCATGGTCATTCCCAAAGCATAGAGATCCGTGCTAAAAACTGATCGCCCTGCACTTTGTTCCGGAGCCATAAACCCACGAGTACCAATCACCACCGAGCTAACAGTGGAACCCGAACTCAACGCCACCGTTCCCATCGTTTCCTTCACTGCACCGAAATCAATTAATACTGGTAGATGATCGCTATCCCGCAAAATAATATTTTCTGGTTTAATATCCCGGTGAATAATTCCCTTGCTATGGATATATTGCAGTGTTTGAAGCAAAGAAGACAAAATCATCTTAGCCTGCTCTGAATGGATGGGAGCAACTTCCCCCAATGTTTTGCCTTGGATATATTCTTGGATAAGATAAAACTCTCCATTTTCAGCAAAATAACTATACAACTTAGGGATTTGGGGATGGTTTTCTCCCAAGTCTTCTAAAACGGCGGCCTCTTTCTGGAATAACGTTTCGATTAATTCCGTCGAAGTCTTTTGGGAAGAGTGGGCTGGCCGTAATCGTTTAACGACTACTAATCGTTGAGAAGGGAGGTGCATATCCCGTGCGAGAAATGTTTCTCCAAAACCTCCAGAACTGAGGGATTCCACGATTTCGTAGCGATTTAGTAGAAAGTTAGTCATAATTAATAGCCAAAGAAAGCACTAAAAAACTAATATCACCTCCTCTGTTTAGGCCGGAGATGAACCGGTAACGCCTCCCCATCATGTCACGCTCTCAATTCTCCTAGACGTTGGGATTGCGTTACATAAAAACGATCATCTTTCTGTCTCCTTATTCATACAGATCAACCTAAAAAAATACTAACTCAACTTTCCTAAAGTGGTTCCATTTTTCTCGTACTGACTTTGTTAACTTTTATGAAGAAGCTATACTTCAGCGATCGCCCCACCAACCACAATCACCGGCGTTCCCAGAGCCATGCCCCCAAAACTGCCCACGAGGCCAATACCGCCCACTTGACTGGCAAAAATCTGACCCGTTGCGGCT
>JAYKJI010000094.1:0-3573 GCA_035285405.1 Snowella sp.
TCCAAACAAAAACGTCCCCGTCCCCTCGATGTCATTCTGGCGACGAATATGATCTCGGTGGGGGTAGATGTTTCCCGTCTAGGGTTAATGGTCGCTTGCGGCCAACCCAAAAATACGGCGGAATATATTCAGTCCACCTCGCGGGTCGGTCGTAAATATCCGGGCTTAGTCTTAACGGTGTACAACTGGGCGAGACCGAGGGATTTATCCCACTACGAACGCTTTGAACATTACCATTCCACCTTTTATCAACACGTTGAACCCCTGTCTGTAACTCCCTATGCCTCTGGAGCGATTGATCGAGGAGCCGCCGCCCTGTTGGTTTCTCTGATCCGTTTAGCCGGGTTTGAATTTAACGACAATGCCAGTGCCAGCCATTTAACCGCCGATCTGTTAAGTCATCCCGATGTCCAAGCTAGTTTGGAGGCGATTGTTCAACGCTGTGAAGCCCTCACCGATGCTCCCAATGGTCGGGAAATTCGTCATCGCCTAGAGTCTCTCCGCGATCGCTGGTTAAAGGCCGCTTTACCGAGAGAAGGGGGAACACGGCTGGAATATCAGGCAACGGCGCGATCGGGTCAGGGAACCACCGTCTCATTACTCAAACCAATGGAGAAATTTGCCGATGATCCCTTTGCTTGTTTGAACTCGTTACGCAATGTCGAACCCGCCACCAATCTCATTTTTACGGACTATCCCCCCGAAAATGATCCTGAAAGAGTCCCTCAACCCTTTATTCCTCGTTAATTCTGGTTATGACAACTGCTCAAAAATACCGTGTTGGCGAACTCCGTCCCAGTCAGGTGATGTTTACCTATGGCATCGGGGCGATCGCTGACCTTCCCCACCTCGCGGCAATCATAATGGGATTGGAAGATTGGCAACGGTATAGTAGTCCTGTCTTAATTGAGGAGCGTCTATTAGAAGCTGTCCAAAAGCAACTCGGCAAACAAGTCGAAGAACTGAGAAGCTTACCCATTGCCGAAGAAGACAATAACGCCAATACCATTGCTGGGGTTCCCCTCGCTCCCTTTCCTACCTGGATGGTTTGCCCCAAATGTGACCTACTGGCTCCCCTAAGTTCAGGACTCTTTGAACTGCACAGTCCCTTTAACCGACCGACGGAAACCAAATATATTCATACCAATTGTCCAAAGACCAGTCAGTATGGGAGAAAACCTCCTAAAGTCATCCCTGTTCGTTTTTTAGTGGCCTGTGAAAGTGGGCATTTAGACGATTTTCCCTGGCTTTATTTTGTCCACAAAGGCCAGACGAATTGCCCAGGCCCCTTGCGCTTAGTTGAACCGACCGTATCAGGAGCCGTCACCGATATTCTGGTTAAGTGCGATGTCTGTAATGCCAAACGAATGTTATCGGATGCTTTTGGCAATATGGGACAACAAAATATGCCCACCTGTCGCGGTCGTCATCCCCATTTACGGCGGTTTGATGATTGTGCTTTGCAGATGAAAACGATGTTATTAGGAGCCTCAAATAGTTGGTTTTCCTTAAGTCTGTCAGCCTTATCTCTACCAGCTTCAGGTTCCAATCAATTGGCGCAGATTGTGGATAAGGAATGGGTGAAATTACAGATCACAGACAGCTTTGATGAATTAAAAATGCTGATCAAACTATCCCAAACCAGGGGAGAATTACAGGCCTTAATTCCCTATACGGTTGAAGATATTTGGACGGCGATCGCTGCGAAAAAAGAAGACTCTGCCAATCGTGAATCCGACGGGGATTTAAAAACCCCAGAATGGCAAGCTCTTTCTATAGCAAATCCCGCTTTAAATAATGAGGACTGGCGATTACTAGTGATGATGCCCCCTCCAGATTTTCAAGACTATTTTGAGAAAATCGTTTTAGTGGAAAAATTGAGGGAAGTTCGTGCCCTCATTGGTTTTACTCGGATTCAATCTCCTGGTGATTTTACGGATACCGGCGATGTTCCGAGTGAATTTCGTCCACCTATTAGTCGTCACCTTCCGACCTGGATTCCTGCTACGGAAGTTAGAGGCGAAGGGATTTTTATACACTTTCAAGAAAGTGCCTTACAAGCCTGGGAAAATCAACCCCAAATTCAGCAACACCATCACCAAGTCAAAGAAGCCCATAAAAACTGGCTCAACAAACGCAATGCCGATCTAGTGGATAAAATTCCCTGTCCTGATATGCGTTATCTACTCATTCATTCCTTTGCCCATGCCCTAATGCGACAATTAGCTCTGGAATGTGGTTACAATGCCGCCAGTTTACGGGAAAGAATCTATGCCCAAAGAGCAACGCCCGACAAGATGGCCCAAGGGGGTGTCTTAATTTATACCTCGGCTCCTGATAGCGAAGGAACTCTAGGGGGGTTAGTGAATCTAGGCAAAGAAAAAATTCTTAACTATCATATTCATCAGGCTCTTAAACAAATTGAGATTTGTGCCTCCGATCCCCTTTGTGCCGATCACGTTCCCGACCACGACAAAAATTCGCTCCATTGGTCAGCCTGTCATGCCTGTTTATTTAGTCCCGAAACTTCCTGTGAACGGGGTAATAAATTTTTAGATCGGTCTCTCTTAATTCCAACGCTTTCTAAAGAGAATTTGCATTTTTTTAAGCTCCAGAATCGTGATTATGTTTGAATCAAGACTAATCACCACTTTAGAGCAAATGGTGGAGTTATTCCCCCCTCCTGTTTTACCAATCGTTATCAAACTTTTTGATTCTCTCGACTCTGAATCTGACAGTCAATTGGCTTATCTCTTAGTGCAAAAATTGCCTAATTCTGCTTTCAGAAGATGCGTTACTGAATTAATAGAAATCTGGCAGAACCATTCACCTACGATTCCTGCTCAGGCGATCGCTTTGGCATTACAAACCGCTTCCCATACCCGTCAAACTTTACAAAAATGCTATGAAGTTCAACCTGTCTGGACAATTCCTCAAGTGGAAGGACAATGGATCAGACAAACGGAACAAGTTATTCTCGAAATTATCAGTCAAGCCCAATCAGAACTATTATTAATCAGTTTCGCTGTCTATCGTATTCCCCAAGTGGTTCAAGCTCTGATTCAGGCTTTAGAACGTCAGGTAAAAGTGACTTTTATTGTCGAATTGCCAGACACGCAAAAAATTTCCTTTGGCATTTTTCAATCTCTTCCACTCTCTCTCTTAGAACGCCTAGAAATTTTCTATTGGCCTCTAGCCTGTCGTCCTCAAGATAGCCAAGGACGTTATGGTTCTCTTCACATTAAAGGGGTGATCGGCGATCGCCATCATGTTTTGATTACCAGTGCCAATCTCACCGATTATGCTTTGAAGCTTAATCTCGAATTAGGGTTAATGACCCAACAACCCCACCTTGCCAGTAAAATCTGCGATCAGTTCGAGAGATTGATCGAAAATAATATTCTGTTACCGCTCAACAAGTTTGAGTAATAATCCAGGTTTTTTTCAAGCATTATTTCAATATTTGCTTTTAGACTCCGTAACGTTTCGCCAAGGCGATCGCCTGATTGCGATGTTTTTCCACTAAATAAGGGGGTTCCATCACCTGAGCCTTATCGCCATAGCGTTGTACCC